>JBJKQC010000260.1:0-40189 GCA_046705745.1 Dehalococcoidia bacterium | reverse complement strand
ACGCCGGGCTGGAGGAGGCCCTGGTCGACAGCGCCGAGCTCGTGGAGCGGGTGTCGCCGGACCGCCTGCGGGACGAGTTTCTCCTGCTGCTGGAAGCGCCCGACGCTACCGAGGCGCTCCACACCTTGGACCGTCTCGGCCTGCTCATGCGCCTCTTCCCCGAAATGGCGCCCATGCGGGGGTGCCTACAACCGCCCGAGCACCACTGGGACGTGCTGGAGCACACGCTCCAGACAGTAGGTTTCGCCCGCAAGCTGCTGGGCCGCGAGGGACTGCCCAGCGAAGTCCTGAACGAGGTGCCGTGGGACGGCACGCTGGCGACTCACTTCGCAACCACCTTCGCCCACGAGCACCCGCGGAGCACCTTCGTCAAGTTGGCCTCGCTGTTTCACGACATCGGGAAACCGGCCTCGCGTTCAGTGGAGCAGGACGGGCGCATGCGGTTCTTGGGACACCCTGAGCTGGGGGCCGAGATGACGAAAGCGACCATGGCGCGGCTGCACTTCAGTGGGAAGGCTATCCGCCACGTGGCGCTCATGGTCCTGGAGCACCTCCGCCCCACTCAGCTGGTATCACCACGAAGGGGCGCTCCCGGCGAGGCGCCCCAGCCTCAAGAGCCTTCGCGCAGGGCCGTATGGCGGTATTACCGTGATTTGGGCGACGCCGCAGTCGACACGCTGTACCTTAGCTTGGCCGACCATCTGGGCGCACGAGGGCCGGATTTCGAGTTCCCGCGATGGCAGCGCCATGCTACAATCTGTTCTTCGGTGCTCAGGAATGAGTCTAGCGACCGTGAAACGAAAAGACCGCGCCTCCTGACGGGTCACGACCTCATGGAGCGCTTCCAACTGAAGCCTGGGCCCCCTCTGGGGCGCCTGCTGAAGGCAATCGAAGAAGCGGCTGGTGCCGGCGAAATCGGCTCGCGCGAGGAAGCGCTGGAGTTGGCGCACCGGCTCCTGGCAAGCAATCGTTCTATCATCGGTGATCGTAAATCATGAAAGCGTGTGCGGAAAGTCGCTTTTCGTCTGGCGGGAAAAGGTTAGGATGGGAGTGATAGCTTTGCCCCATGAGCTTTCCATCCCCGTCATGACCCTCCCCTATCAAGGAGGAGGGGAAATAGCCCTCACCCTGACCCTTTCCCTGAGGGAAAGGGAATCTTGGCACCGCCCCTTCGAGGTCCAGCTTGGTACGTAGATTTCATCTTAGATCACTGGCATTCATCCTGGTCATAGTCGCCCTCGCCGTTGCGGCACTTGTCTCCCAGCAGGTCAATGTGCTCGGCTTCAAACGCGGCTCGGATCAGATTATGGGCCTGACGCTCGGCCTGGACCTCGCCGGCGGGATCAACCTCGTCTATCAAGCGGGCAATGTCAACGGCCAACCGCCTACGCAGAACCAGATGGACGGACTGATCTCCACTATCACCCGCCGCATTGACAGCCTAGGCGTAGCCTCGCCGACCATTCAGCAGCTCGGCAAGGACCGCCTGGTAATCCAACTTCCCGGCTTTCAAAACATTAGCCAGGCCGAAGGTCAGATTGGGAAGACCGCTCAGCTCAAGATCGTCCACCGCGTGTGCAACAACCCCGGCTGCACGAGCTACACCGACCAGGACACGGGTTTGACGGGCGCGGACATGTCCAGCGCGTCTCCCGGGCAAGACCCGACGACTGGCAAGCCGATTCTGCTCTTCCAGCTCAAACCAGCCGCAGCGAAGCATTTCGCGGAGGTCACTCAACAGATCTACGCCACGAACACCACGAAACCGAACAACCCGGACCAGCTCGCCTTCACGCTGGACAACCAAGTCCTTGTCTCGGCGGATGTGCAGTCGCCTATCCTCTCCGGAAGCGGGCAGATCACGGGCAATTTCACGGCCGAACAGGTCCGTCAGCTTGCCATCCAGATAGAGTCAGGCGCCTTACCGGTGCCGGTCCAGCAGATATCTTCCAGCACCATAGCACCCACCCTTGGCTCGCTTTCGCTGAAGAGCGCCTTGGTGGCCGGCATCGTCGGTCTCGCGCTCGTGATGTTCTTCATGACCGTGTATTACCGGCTGTCGGGCTTCGTGGCTTCCCTGGTCCTGGCCTTTTACACCGCCATCGTCCTCGCCATCTTTAAACTCATCCCAGTAACCCTGACCCTGGCGGGTGTCGCAGGGTTCATCATGACCCTGGGCATGGCGGTGGATGTCAACGTCCTCATCTTCGAGCGCATGAAGGAAGAGCTGCGGGCGGGCAGGACACTGCCGTTCTCTCTGCAGATAGGATTCAATAGGGCCTGGTCCGCCATTCGGGACGGCCACGTATCCACGCTCATCACCGCCGCCATCCTTTTCTTCTTCGGGAGCAGCGGCGCGAACTCTGCGGTTACCGGCTTTGCCGTTACGCTCGCTATCGGCGTGGTCGCGAATCTGTTCACCGCCTTCGCTGTGACGCGAACTGTACTGGCCATCGTCATCGCGACTCCTCTCCGGAAGTTTCCGGTGTTCAGCCCGGAAGGGAGCCCCAAACGGGCAAGCCAGGCTTTGGCCACGGAGCGAGGTGCTTAGATGGAGATTGTCCGCCACCGCAAATGGTTCTTCCTCCTTTCTGGGACGCTGGTCCTGATTTCCATCATCTCGCTGCTGATACCGCCGGCGCTGGTCCCAGGGATCGACTTCACAGGTGGCGCCGCCATTACAGTCAGCTATCAGCAGCCGGTGACAGCGACGCAGGTGCAGCAGGCGCTCAGCTCCGTCGGCCAGTCGGACGCCATCGTCCAATCGACCGGGAATAATGGCTTCTTCATCCGCACAGGAGTGCTGACTCTGGACGTCCGCGACCAGCAGGGGAACGTGATTAAACCGGGCCAGGAGTCACAAGTCCGGCAGGCGCTATCGAGCATTGGCACGGCGAATATCCAAAACTTCCAGACCATTTCCGGCGTCGTGGGCGCGCAGAACGTGCGGAACGCTATCATCGCCGTCCTCGTGGCCGCCGTCGCCATCATGTTCTACGTGACCTGGGCGTTCCGGCGCGTGCCCAACCCCTTCCGCTATGGAACGAGCGCTATCGTCGCCCTGGCGCATGACACCGTCATCAGCGTGGGGTTGTTCTCCATACTGGGGAAGACCATCCACATGGAAGTCAATACCATGTTCATCACGGGCATCCTGCTGGTGATAGGCTATAGCGTTAACGACACTATCGTCATCTTTGACCGTGTGCGCGAGAACATCACGAAGTTCCCCGGCGCGCCCATCGCCGAGGTTGTCGGTCTGTCGGTGAAGGAGACGATGGCCCGTTCCCTCAATACGTCCATCACCGTCCTCATCGTGGTTATCGCGCTCATCCTCTTCGCCACCCAGTCCATACAGCCCCTGTTATATGTGACAGCCGCCGGCGTGGTAGTGGGGACCTACAGCTCCATATTCATCGCCAGCCTGATGTTGGTGTCCTGGGAGAACGGGGAGCTGGGGCGATGGCTGCGCCGCGTGATGCCGTTCATTGGAAGTCGGGAGCGCGCCACAGCGTAGAGAACAGAAACCTGCATCAAGTCCATGCTGACGGGTTCCCATTTGGGATGCTTGGCATTACCTTCAGGGTATGCCAACGCTTACCGTGCGGTCGCGGCATCCCAGGCAGGTCATAGACATCACGGAGGCCGTCTCCAACCATCTGCCCGAAAGTACTCGTGGCGACGGCATCTGCCACTTGTTCACGCGCCACACCACGGCGGCGTTGACGGTGATGGACCTGGACCCGGGGACGGACGAGGACTTGCTGGACGCTCTCCGTGAGATGGTCCCCAAGCTCCGTTACCGCCACCCCCACGACCCCTCCCACGTGCCATCGCACATCCTCAGCGCCATTATCGGCGCCTCGCTGACGCTGCCCATGCAAGGTGGGCGCTTGGCACTGGGCACCTGGCAACGAGTGGTGTTGGTGGAGCTGGACGGCCCACGGGAGCGCGACGTCCTTCTGACTGTCATTCCGGGCTGATACGGCCCCATTGCCAAGGGCAGTGACCTCATCGCAGGCATCCCGCATCGGCGATCGCACGCGATGCCATGGCCGCCGGGTGTACCATGAAGCCCTCCAACTATTGCTGTAGGCAAGGCAAGGAGCAAGAGGCGACGGCGTCGCCTCGACGGGAGGCAGGCGATGCAAGTGGACGATTTCATTGCCGAGATGTGGGACTACGCCGCGCAGTTCCCCATGCGGGAGCACCCCTGGTTCCGGGGGATCGTCGAGCACCGTTGGACAAGGGAGCAGATAGTACTGGGTGAGGTACAGCACTACCTGCGCGTGCGGGAGAACCCGGTCTACTTCGGCTACATCGCGGTGAACGCCGCCCGAGAGCGTATCCCCGGTCTCACGGAGGTGGTGCTGGAGAACTACATGGAGGAGTTGGCGGGCGAAAAGAGCCACGTGGACATCATGTTCCAGTTCCTAGAGGAGGGGGGCATCTCCCGCGAGGAGGCGGACAGGGCGGAGCCGGCGCCCGGCACGCTGGCGGCTATCGAGATGATCCTGGGGCACTGCCAGAGGCGCTCGGCGCTAGAGGGCATCGCCATGCTTGCCTTCGTGGAAAGTCAGCATGGCGGACCTGATGGGGCCGCGGCGTCAGTCTATCCAGAGCTGGTCGGCTACTACGGCTTCTCCGAGCACGCGGCGGAGACCTACCGGATCCACGCCCAACAGGACGTGGGGCACGGCTCACATCAGATCGACATGATCCGCAGGCTGGCCACGGATGAAGAAACGCAAGAGCAAGTGCGGAAGGCAGTGCGGCTGGGGCTGGAGGCGTGGAACCTGGAATGGGACGGACACGTGCAGGCCATGACGGGCCAGCGCGAGTACTGGGCAGGCGTGCGCCCGCTGAAGCTGCTCCAGCCACGGGTGCGACTGGCGCGGTAGTGGAATCACAGTGGGAAATCGTCAGGCAACGCCGACCGGAGTGCCTTGTACTCCGGGTCATCGGCGTATTCACGCCGGAAGTGCTCTAGCTTTTTCAGCAGCTCTTCCAACGAGATACCGAGAGCGCTTGAGACCATACCCGTGGTCTCTTCGAAGTCTCCCCTTCAGTTTCGGTATCAGCCACGCATGCGTTCCATGACGTAGCGGTCGTCTGCGTTCACGGCTGCCCTCAAAGGTTTCTCGGGGGGATTGTAGCATTCGTCATTGTCCCGCGAATCCCACACGGTGCGCCGTGACCAACTCGGTGTTGGCACGAGGCGCGCCGTCCTCGCCCGCCGTAACCGTCAACCGGGCCAGTACGCGCCACGTGCCGCCCCGCCATTCCAGCCGGAGGATGACGAAGGCGTTCTCCACCTCGGTCCCCGGCGGCTCTTGGAACGCCACCAGGAACCCGAGGACCTGTCGCCCGCCGGGCTCGAGCGAGGGTACCTCGTCCAGCGGGCTCTCGCCGGACCTAAACCGCCCGTGCGGAAGCCAAGCGGCCAACAAGGTAGCCGGCGCGTCGGTCGCGTTGACGAACTGGAAGCTCACCTCCCACAAGCCCTCGCCGACGTTGCGGGCGGAGGCCGATTGGGAGACGGCGATGGACGGCGGCGTGTCTTTGGGAAACATAGTCATGGCAAAACGGGTGGACGCTGACCGGCGGCATTCAGGATAATGCAACGTCGGGGCACGTGTTAGGACTGCCCCAAAGGAGAATTTATGCGGATCGGCGCGCACGTATCCACCGCGGGAGGCTTGGATCTCGCGATCGACCGCGCCATTGAAATCGGCGCTGAGGCTGTGCAAATCTTTTGCTCGCCGCCGCAGGGATGGGCCTTCAAGCCCGTGGATGAGCTGGTCGCCACCAAGTTCAGGACGAAGGCCATGGGGCACGATATCGGTCCGAACGTCTTCCACGGCATCTACCTAGTGAGCCTTGGGGCCGATGACGAGACGCTGGTGAGCCGCAGCAAACAGTCCCTTATCAACTACATGAACGCGGCCCACGACCTTGGCCTGATGGGCGTCATCTTCCACCTGGGTAGCCATAAAGGCCGCGGATTCGAAGCCTGCTTCGACCAGATTTGCAGCGGCATCCGCGAGGTGCTCGACCATTCACCGGACGACACTCTGCTCATTCTGGAGAACAGCGCGGGTATGGGAAATCACGTAGGTTCGAAGTTCGCGGAGCTCGGTGCAGTGCTGCGCGAGGTCAACGACCCGCGCGTCCAGGTCTGCTTGGACACCCAACACAGTTTCGCTGCCGGTTACGACCTCACCACGCCTTCGGGCGTGGCGGCTGTCATGAAGGAATTCGAGAAGGAGATCGGCAACGAGCACCTGGCAGCCGTGCATTGCAACGATTCGAAGCCACCGCTTGGCGGGGGCGTTGACCGACATGAGAACATCGGCGAGGGCCAGATGGGGCTAGCCGCATTCGAGGCCATCTTGGGCCACCCAGCTTTCAGGGACGTCCCGTTTTACCTGGAGGTGCCTGGCTACGAAAACAAGGGACCTGATGCGAGGAATGTGCAGACCCTCAAGGATATTCGAGGTCGCCTCGTGGTGCCAGTGTAGGCTCTCCATTTGACGCGGTTTGATGTGGCGGGCCGCGCCGAGAAAGTGCCTGACCCGCACCCTAGCTCACTCCCAACAAGGGAGGGGGACGAGACAATACCATGCGGAAAGCGGACTTCGAGGAGTTGGTGCGGGAAGCGATTGACCGCATCCCCCAAGACTTCCTCAGTATCATGCAAAACGTGGATGTCCAAGTGCGGCGCTGGCCTACCAAGGGCCAGATGGTGGCGGCGGGCTTGGAAGAGGGCGAGACGCTGCTCGGGCTTTATCAGGGCACTCCACTGACGCGACGCCAGAATTACAACATGGTCCTGCCGGACATCATTACGATTTTCCAGGGACCTATCGAGAGCCTCTGCTCCACACGCGAGGAGGTCGTGGATCAGGTGCGGCAGACCGTGGTCCATGAGGTCGCCCACCACTTTGGCATCACGGACGCCGAACTGAAAGCCTGGGGAGTTGCCTAAGCAGGCTGGCTCATCCGTCGCACCCCGGTTATTTCTACTCCGCCAGGCGCCTGACTTGAGCGAGGTGCCGCTACTCTAACGCGCCGAGAGCAGGGCACCGATGAAAATCGTCGCCAAACCAAGGTAGATAAGAAAGCCCATGAAGTCGGTCAGCATCGTATCGAAGACCCCGGCGACGCTGGCAGGGTCGACGCCAAACCGTCGCAGCGTAACAGGGATGAGGACACCAGCTGTAGAGGCCACGAGCATGTTCAGAAAAAGCGCCCCGCCCGTGATCTCCGCGAGCGCCACGTTCCTTTTCATGAGCCAAACAACAACGCCAAGGATAAACCCGAATATGGTGCCTTTGATGAGTCCGACGCCCCACTCCTTCAGCATGAGTCGACTGAGCTTCAAGCGTTCAAAATCACCAAGCGCCATGGACCGCACAACAATCGTGGCCGTCTGTATGCCTGCATTGCCGGCCTGACCAGCGATCATCGGCATGAAGACGGCCAGCGCGACGACTTGCGACAGGGTGCCCTCAAACACGTTGATGATGGCCGCGCCAGCGAAGGCCCATGCCATGTTGAAAGCCAGCCATGGGACACGGCGAGTGGCGGATTCCAGGATTGGGGTGTTAGCCCTTTCCTTCACTCCTAGGCCAGCCATGCGATGGATGTCTTCCGTGGCTTCTGCCTCGATGACGTCGAGGACGTCATCCCACGTGACAATTCCGACAAGGCGGTCCTCGCTATCCACCACTGGCACTGCCAAGAGGTCGTAGTCTCGAAATACCCGCGCGACCTGCTCTTGATCCATTAGGGTCGAGACCGACTTGGACTCGGGCTTCATAATGTCGCCAATAATGGCCTCCGGCTGCGCGAGCACGATATCCTTCAAAGAGACGGTGCCGAGAAGGTGGCGCTCCGAGTCGGTCACGTAAGCGTAGTAGATGGTCTCCTTGTCCAGCGCCAGGCTGCGGATCCGTTCCAGTGCTTGGACCACGGTCATGGTACGGCGGAGATCGACAAAGTCCGGTGTCATGAGCCGCCCCGCGCTTTGGTCGGGGTAGCCCAAGAGCGTTTGCGTAGTCTCCCTTAAGTGAGGAGGAAGGAGGCGGAGTAGCCGGAAGGCAACCATCGCCGGAACTTCGTCCAGCAAGCGGGTGCGGTCATCGGGGGACATGGCACTGACGAGGGTGCGCGCCCGCTGATCCGTAAACGCCTCCAGCAGGGCCTGCTGCCGGCCACTTTCCAACTGCTCAAACGCTCCGACCGCCGAGTCTTTTGGCAACAGGCGAAACGCAACCACTGCCTCTTCCGGGGGCAGGTTGCTCAAAAGCCTGGCTATGTCGACGGGGTTGGTCTGGACAAAGAGCTCATGGAGCGTGCGGAACTGGCGCTCAGCGAGGAGCAAATCAACCGTTTCGGGCGTTAAGAAGTCCTTCGGCGATAGCGCACTGGATCCGCCCGTCTCCGTTCGCTTGGTGAGCAACTCGAAAACCGCTGCAGCGGTTTGGCTGTCCAGTAGCTGAAGGACGAGCAGCCGCTCGGGCTCGGGCAATGACGTGAGCAGCTGGGCTATGTCCTCAGGCTGAGCCTTACTCAGCGATTTCTGAAGCTCAGGAAGATCGTGCGCAGTTACCAGTTCGAGCAGTGGAGTTTGCATGACGAGCCTCACGGACCCAGAGGCCGTCACACGGGGACACAACTACGGGAAAGCAGGAACCAAACCCAGCATGGCCCGTGCCGGCTCGCCGATGGTGCAGCCTCTGGCAAGTAAGATTGTTCTCGGTTCGGAGGTGGGTAGACGTCTATGACTGCTATCCGCCATACGTCCTCCCTTCTTCCAGGTGACGCAGCCAGTAACACAGCTTTCCAACCCGTATGGTACACCCCATTTCTCACATTGCGCATGGGGCTTCCGGATGCCATAGCAGGGGCATTTCATACGACACGAGCCCTGCCGACGGACTCAATCCGCTGCTCGGCGATCATCTCGGCGGCCTGCGCCGTCGTGATCTGCTGGTCCTTTGCCATTTGGATAACGCGATGCATAGTGTCGTAGATTTTGCTCGCCTTCTCCAAAGCGGCTTCGGCGTTATACTCGCGGTCGAGCTCGAAGTAAACGTTGATGACCCCGCCAGCGTTGACAATAAAGTCCGGCGCATAAAGGATGCCGCGCTGCTGCAAGCGGTCGGCATCCGCAATCTCGGCTAGCTGGTTGTTTGCGGCACCACAGACAATCGCGCACTGGAGGCGGGGAATAGTCTTTTCGTTCACGGCGCCACCCAAGGCGCAAGGGGCCAAGACGTCGCACTCCACGTCGAAGATAGCATCTGGGTCCACCCAGGTGACGCCACCGAATGCCTCGGCACGCTTGCGCGCCGCATCGCTAATGTCCGTCACGATCAGCTTAGCCCCTGCTTCCTTCAAATGGCCGGCCAAGGAACTAGCGGCATTCCCGAAACCCTGAATAGCCACTCTTTTACCCTTGAGTGAGTCGCTGCCCCACATTGCCTCGGCGCAGGCCCGCATTGCTTGAAAGACGCCGAATCCCGTCACGACAGCCGGATTCCCGCTACCGCCCATTGCTTGGGAAAGGCCCACGACATATTCCGTCTCGTAGGATATCCACTCCATTTCCTGCGCCGTCGCGCCGACATCCTCTGTGGTGATGTAGCGCCCGCCCAGGGATTGCACGAACCGCCCATATGAGCGGAACATTGCTTCCGTCTTTTGGGTCCGCGGGTCCGCTAGGATCAATCCCTTCCCACCGCCCAAGGGGAGGCCAGCGGCCGCCGACTTGTAGGTCATGGCCCTAGACAGCCGCAAGACGTCCATAATGGCTTCATCATCAGTGGAGTGAGGCCATATCCGAGTCCCGCCCAGAGATGGGCCCAAGGTGGTGTCGTGAATGGCGATGAATGCCTTCAGGCCAACTGCGGGATCCGTCCAGACTGCCAATTCTTCGTGTCCGTTGGCCTGCATGTATTCAATAAATTGCACTGAAGCGTCTCCTGGAGAAAGTGGTGGGGCCGAAGGCAGAAAGCATCCTATCAGCGCGCCTAAGGGGCATCAACGAAGGGAAGGCGCCTCATGCTTCCATCAGGGCCTTGAGCGCCTTGAAGTTATCCTCCATCTCGCCACGCATCATGCGGTTAGCGATGGGTCCAGCCAGTTTGAACGCTCCGCCTAGGTGAAAGGTCGCATGGAGCGTCAACTGCGTCTTGCCACCTTCCAGGGCTTCGAAGTCAGCTCCAACCTCGCCAGGCACCGGACCGGAAACGCTCTCCGTCCTAAACAGGCGGTCCGCCTCAAAGACCGTGACACGATAGGTCGTTTCCACCCGCCTGCCCATGAACTGCCGCACCTCTCGAACGACGGAGCCGACGTGTTCGGCCGTCTCCGAGACGATGGAACTCTCAATCACATTCTTTTGCCACCGTGGGTGCGTCGCAGGATCCGTCACCAGAGCGAACACTTCGTGCACCGGGCGTGCTATGGTTCCGCTGAAGCTAATTGACGGCATACGTGCGTCTCCAGAACATGATGTGCCATGATTGGCTAGGAGGCAAAGCAATGGCAGAAGCATACAGGGCCGACCAAGTGGGCAGCTTGCTGCGCCCGCAGAAAGTGAAGGACACGCGAGAGGCTTTCCAGCAGGGCCGGATAGACCGTGACCAGCTCCGGGAGGTTGAAGACAACGCCATCCTCGATGCCCTGGAGCGCGAGAAAGAGATTGGCATCGAGGTATTCTCCGACGGAGAATTCCGACGCAGTGGGTTCCAAAACGATATCGCCGAGGCAGTGGAAGGCTTCATTTACTCCCAGACACCGGCTGTGGCACGAATATGGCAAGGTGGCACGGAGCAACCTAAGGAGGGCGGCGCGCTCCGGATCGTGGCCGGGCCACTCAAGCCGCACGGCCGATTTACCGACGTTCAAACCGCCTTTCTCAAGGAGCATGCGCCGGGGCCATTCAAGATGACCGTCCCGAGCGCCAACCAATTTCCGACAGTCAGCTACCAGCAAGGTCTCACCGACAAGTATTACAAAACGCGGTCCGACCTGCTATGGGCGATCTCGGATATCGTGAAGACGGAGCTGAAGGCGTTGGTGGAAGACGACGGCGTTCCCTACGTGCAGATCGACGCGCCGCGGTACAGCTACTACGTGGACCCCAAGTGGCGCGAACACCTGCAGAGCCTCGGCTACGACCCGGAGCAAGCGCTGGACGAGGCCATCGCGGCAGACAACTCCTGCCTTGAAGGGTTGCGGCGACCCGGTGTGACCGTCGCCTTCCATATTTGCCGAGGGAACAACCAAAGCATGTGGTATGCCCGGGGCGGGTACGGGCCCATCGCGGAGAAGGTGTTCAATAGCTTGAACGTAGACCGGTGGCTGCTGGAGTACGACACGGAGCGAGCCGGCACGTTCGAGCCACTGCAGCACATGCCCAAGGACAAGATGGTGGTGCTTGGTCTCATCAGCAGCAAGACCGGCGATCTGGAATCGCAAGACGCCTTGCTGCGACGAATAGACGAGGCCAGCAAGTACGTGCCCTTGGAACGCTTGGCCCTGAGCCCGCAGTGCGGCTTCGCGTCCATGGCGGCCGGCAATATGCTGACAGAGGAGCAGCAATGGCGCAAGCTGGAACTGGTGGTGGACACCGCCCGCAAGGTGTGGGGGTAAGAGAATGTCTGCGTCGCAGGAGAACTTAGAGATGCTAGGTGAGTCCCGCTGCCATGACCGATGAAGGGGCGGATCCGACACCATTAGGATGTGCTGGTTCCCGCATGCCGGTTTGCCGCAACACCGTGATAGCTACACGGCCGCGCGCTCGGCTTCCCAGCGGTTCCAGCTTGCGAGAGCGGCGAGCCCACACTCTTGGTCTTGGTCACACGTACCGCCAGCGACGCCTATGGCGCCAACAATGTAGGGCCTGCCGAAGGGCAGTCCTCCGGCCTCCAGCACCATGCGGCCCTGGTCGGCAGAGGAGAGCGCGCCGCGGACCATCCGCTCGTTCACGTGCAGAGTGGCGCGCTCCAGCATGACGGAGGTATAGGCCTTGTTCTGGGCGCGCACTTGCCGCTCCGCGTCCGGCGCGCCCACAGACTCTTGGCCCACCAGTTGGCCCTGCTTATCTAGGACGGCGATGCTGACCGAGAGGCCAAGCTCCAAAGCTCGTTGTCGCGCGCCGGTGAGCAGGGCTTCCGCCTCCTCATTGCCTACAGGAGGGACCGCAGCCGCAGCCTGCTGGAAGAAGGCGGCGTTTTTCTCGACATAGCCTCGCCACTTCTCCGGCACTTCGTTTTCGAGGAAGATGGCGTCTACCGGGCAAACGAGCACGCACTGCTCGCATGCGATGCACAGGTCCGGATTGATGTAGTACTGAGGCTCACTAGATGCAGTCTCGATGCAATCGACAGGGCAGACCTCGACGCATGTGCCGTCCTTGACATCGACACACGGCTCCGTGATGACGTAGGTTGCAAAGGCATGTTTCGTGGTCATGAGCACACACCACTTTCGTGACCGTCTGAATGAGGAGCAAACCTTGACGCTAGACCAACGCTCGTTCGTCCTTCGACTGCTCCGCGCTCAGGATGAACGGGTCTCTTGCCCTCCGCTCTACGCAGAGCTTTCGGAGACAACGCTGAAGGAGAGGTCATATCGCCGGGCACCCTGGGACCAGCGGGAGGTCGGTCAGGACGCCATCGCCCACGTAGACTTTCGACCCGTAGCCGGGCACCGACAAGCGTCCGTCCCGTGCCAAGTTCCCTAGGCCCGCCGCAACCGCGGCAGCACACGAATCGATAGGCGTCACCATGCCCCGGTAGCCGAGCTCGCGGATATAGGCGGCGAGAGTAAAGCAAACACTAGCGGACTTCTGGGCTACGGCACGCCCGGCCATGCCTTGGGCTTCTGCCGGGTCGTACTGGGCAGGAACGACGCAGACCAAGAGGAACGGGTGCGCAGCTGCCAAGGCTTCTTCGTCTTCCACCTTGCCTCCGTCCTCTGAAGGCCGAAGTCGAAGGTAAGCCGCGCTCGTGGCCGCGACGCCGAAGCGCGCAGCCCCTAAGAAGCGGGCCAACTCGGCCAGATCACGAGCCATGCGGTCAGGGGGCGGGACATCGCTCTCAACGGGGAACACCTTGCCCTCGTGGGCATTACGTATGGCAGTGGCCAGGTCATGGGCAGGATCCGCTAACGGGCGGTTAACAAACCCGTCCCAGTAGGGGTCGCTCTCACGGCGAAAAGGCAATCGCTGAAGCAAACTCATATCCTCCCTCTGTCGAAGGAATTGGCATGGAGTAAGGCGAACTCCTCGCAGAATAATGAAGTCTCCTCCTCATTCCTTCGGCTCCGATCAGGACAGGCCCTGACCTTCTGCCGGCAATGGAGAAAGGGGTAGACCTTTACCGGCTCGGAGCGTCGCTCTTTGTCTTAAGCTTCTCCTTGAGTAAGTCGAACCGGCGCGAGTTCTCCTTCAGCGGGTAGTAGTAGCCCATGTCCGGCTTCTCCGGCATAATCGTGCCGTCTGGCAATTTGAGGCGGCCCGTGTCGAAGCTCATCCAGCGCACGCGCTTGCGTGGAACCTTGCCCCAGAAAGTATCGTCGATCCATTTCAGCCCCCTCGCCGTAAAAGACCTAAGCGGTATGGGCGTCCATTTCATGGCATGCACGGCCCAGGTGTGCCACCAGGTGTTGGGCTTGGTATAGGGACAGACGGTCACGCAGGTGAGGCAGGTGTCCCAGTAGTCCATGACATGGGGGCGGAGCCGGTAGCAGGTCTGCCAGTTGATCTTGTACTTTTCGACGCCGTTGACGACAGACTTGCCCTCGGTGGTGATGCTGTTGGTCGGGCAGGTATTGGCGCACTTCCTACAGACCTTGCAGAAGTCCTCCACGCCGATGTCGATGGGCGCGTCCACCGCCAGCGGCATGTCCGTGAGGATAGGGTCGCCCAAGTGTATACGGGCGCCGTACTTCTCGGTGATGAGCATGCCAAGGCGGCCCAGCTCGCCGATGCCAGCGGCCAGCGCCACGGGCATAGGGGTCGTCATACGGGTCACAACGGAATATCCCATCTCGCGAATGTACGCAGCCAGGTTGGCGTAGATCTCGCGGAGCGCCTCGGCGCTAAAGTGGTACGCCGCGTCGCCGATGCGATGGCGGTGCGCGCGGCCCATGTCATAGTCCCAGGCAAGGGCACAAGCGATGGCGTAGGGGTAGCGGCGGGCTGTCTCTTCCGCCACGGCCTTGTGGTCGATGGATCCCGCACCGCCGGAGCCATCGTCCGGATAGCGACCACCCTCGTAGAGGAACTGGGGCTGGACCCGCATGATGCCCACGTGGGATGCACCAAGGAACTTGGCCACTCGCTTGATGTGGCGGGCCATGATTGCAGGGTCCTTGACCTCAGTTCTAGTGGGGTTGACCTTACCCTTGGGGAGCTGGCTGACCAGGTGCTCCAAGACATTGTGGCTATCGGCCGAGCTATTGACGGTGGCCACACGGCTGAGGGGCTCCCGCGAGGCCCGATTGAAGTACCAATTTTTGAGGGCTTGGCCCAGCTCGCCTCGCTTGTTCTTTTCGTGCGGCGTCTGCGAGGCATCGACAGACCGCCAATCGCCGACGACCCGCACGCTGCGGCCCAGGTACGGCATGGGTGCCGCATGGCCGTCTGGTCGCTCCACGGTCTGTACCTGCGCGCCTTGCTTTTCATCGAGCATGTGCAAGCTCCTCGCGACGAATCACGCGTTTCTCGGCGCATCATACACCGGCCGACCGCTGGTGTGTCCAATAGTCGATGCGAAAGTGGGTGGTTAGCAGTGAATGGGAAGGAGTAAGCAGCGAGGCGAACGCAAACAACAACATGGGCGGAACAAGCCGCAGTTGGAGATAGTCGACCGTTTGCCCTTCGAGTATCCAGAGCTCGGGGCAAGACAATGCCGCACGCGAATGTGTCCTGCCTTCAAGCTTCCATTGCAGTAGCGGAAGAGAGCCTAGTTACGAGCTAAGGAGATTGGTTAGGCTCACCTAAACAGGTCCTGCTTATCCCGCGTTGCTGCTGTCCCATAGCCAGGCAACGTCATGTCCCCATAAAAAGCGTCATCGTAGTCGCGAGTACGGACGACAACAGGCATGGGCAAGGCGTGGCCGAACATAAGCGACTGCTGGTGCGCCTCCAAGCGCGAAAGGACGGCCTTAAGCTCTCGCGAGCCAGGCGCGCCGGTAAGCACGGCGTCCACGTCGCGCTCGTTGTCGAGCTGGCAGACGATGCGCGTTCCAATCTGGCTGAGCACCTCTTCGTCGATACCGGAGGGTCGTTGGTCCACCACGAGCAAGGTGACGTGGTACTTGCGCATCTCTCTGGCAATGGTGCCGAATATGGTGTGACCAGCAATTCCTGGGGCCAGGAAGCGGTGGGCCTCCTCGATGGTGATAACGAGGGGACCGGGCTGCTTGGTGTTGTCGGCCAGGGCCTGCTCGGTGCGCCGCCGGTACTCGGCGTGGATGCGCCGGGTCAGGAGGTTCGCTACCAGAAGGTATGCGGTGAGGTTGTCGCCGTGGCGGCCGAACTCCAGCACCACGTGACGGCCGTCTTTCAAGTACTCCAGGACCTTCTGAACGGTCCCCTGCCCTGCCGGCGTCCGGTGCACTGTGAACTCCAGCCGCTCGATAGGCCGCAGCCGTCGCCGCAGCGCGTCCAACGTACCGGCGTGCTCGCCGATGGAGTCCGCCAAAGTCGCCACCTCGGCCGATGGCACGTCCAGAAAGGACTGCATCCAGTCGTCACCGAAGTGGCGCTCCAGCGTGTAGCAGGCCTGCACCCCCAGGTCCGTGATACCGAGGGTCGGCGCCAGAATGGTGATGTCGTCCGGCTCGATCTCGTTGAGGCCGATGCGAGCGACGAAGTCGGTGGAGACCCCGCGGCGGCGGGAGGACTGCTCGTCCAAGGTGAACACCGCTACACGGCTGGGGAAGAGCTGCTTCAGACCCTTGGCTGCGTAGCCGGACTCGTGCGTGCCTTGCCACCCATACTCGCTATGCATGTCGAACACGAGGTTGGTGGCCACGCCACGCTGGAGGATGCCCGCCAGCAGAATACGGGTGAGGAAGCTCTTGCCGGTGCCGCTCTTGCCGAAGACACCGTTGGACCGCTTGACCAGCTCTTCTAGGTCCAAGCAGACGCGGGTGTCCTCCATATCCAGCGGGCTGCCAACATAGATATGGCGGGCATCCTCGCCGCCAAAGACCGCCTGGACATCCTCGTTGGTCGCGCGATACACGCGCGCGAAGTGGCCGGGCAAGGAGCGGGCCGGCTGAGGGTTATTTTCCCCAATTCCGATGGCCAGGATGGGTGTGACACGCGCCAGGGAGTAGGCGGCGGTGCCGGACAGGACGCGGGCCACGGCATCGTTGGCGGCGTCCATAGCGGCCGCCAGGCGGGAGTCGCTGCTCTCCAATACCAGGTCCGTGATAATGCCGAAGTAGCGGTGGGCCGAGCCGAGGACGGTGACGAAGGTGCCGACCTTGGCGTCCTCGACCGCCGTGTGCGACAACAGCCGGACGTCCAGCCCGCGCGACAGTGAGCCGCCAACGACGACGCCCAAGGGCCCAACAGCATCATCCAACCAGTCCATGCTCAGAGCGGCAGCCTCCGTAGGACGGCGTTCAGCCGGACGGTGTCGCGCGACAGCAATGCGGCGAGGGCGCGGCCGCCGGAGATCAGGAAATCGTGCGGCGCGTCGAAGGCCATGGACGCCTGACGCAGGACTGCGGCAACAAGGTCATCGGCGCCGGGCTGGCCTACCCGTACCAGCAGGGGCAGAAAGTCGAACTTGGTCATGAAAGCGCGGATCTCTTCCGGCGGGCAGAGGTGCAGGAAGGTGTGAATGCGCGGCGGCAACGGCGGGAGGTACTGGCATACCTCGCCCCCCTCGCGATGGCCTACGACGGCCAGGGCCACGTCCGTACGGAGTAGGCGCTCGAGCTGAGGGTGTTCCCGGTATATTTCATCCTCGGAAGCTGCATCCGCGCCTCGCGCGATCACCCGACGCGTGGGGTCCAAGGCCGTCGTGGCGACATCTTGCACCACGCCGTAAACGGTATCGCCAGCGCGTACGAGTCTGCCCAGGGGCGGCGCATCGTAGAGACGATGGCACTGCCCCACCAGACGTTCCAGCGACGCCTCCACCACTTCACCAAAGCGGGTCTGCATAGGCGAAATCACGGGGGCATTGTCGCGGAGCACCGCCTAGCGGGCAAGGGAGGATAGGCACAGGAATAGTCCGAGCGGTCCACATGGATTGCCAACGGGAAGCCCATGGGAGGTAAACTCCGTGCGTCCCAGAATACAGGCAATCATTCCGCAGTGCTTACTTCAGCGAGGACACGCACATTGACCACGCCCAACTACCCACCGCCAAGCCCAGAGTCCACGAACCCCGCGATGCGCTGGGTGTTCAGCGGCCTGCAGATGCTGCGGGAAGACCTCCGGCTGGCCCAAGACACGGAAGAGACCACCAACCGGGTCACGGCGGCGGCGCGGGCCATCGGCCTCGGGGGCCTGTCGGACGATGTGATCGATGTGATCGATGCGGCCATCGAGGAAATGGCGCCGATGCGCGGCATGTTCTCCGGCCCGGTGGCCCCGGAGGTTCGCTTAATGGCTATGAGCGGGGCCCTGGCCATGGTGGCGGAGACGCACCGCCTGATCCCGCGCGAGTTGGCCGCGGCGGAAGGCCGGGCACAGCTCGTCGGGCTAGCGGAAGCGCTAACTCAGGTCTTTCGGACGGCGGGGTCTGGATTTCGGCAGCGGGCTGCGGAGAACCTGCGCGGGCTATACGTGATCATCGACCCGGAGCTGACTAACGGGAGGGACCCCGTCTGGGTAGCGGAGCAGGCCATCGTAGGAGGAGCGACGGCGCTTCAGCTCAGAGACAAGGGCCGTGAGAAGGGCGACGGCCTGCCCCTGGCGCAGCAGCTAGCCAACCTCTGCCATCTGGCGGGCGTCACGCTCATGATCAACGACCATCCGGACGTGGCAGTCGCCGTAGAGGCCCACGGCGTACACCTTGGCCAGCACGACCTGCCCGTTTACGCCGCGCGGCGCGTGTTGATGCCATGGCAAATAGCAGGGATCTCCAACGCCCTGGTCGAGGAGGCCGCGGCGTCCTACCGGCTCGGAGCGGACTATATCGCCGTTGGGCGCATGTTCGAGACGAGCTCCAAGTCCAATACGCGTCCTGCGGGGCCCGAGACGTTGCAGAAAATCCGAGAGGTGATCCCGGCGGACGGTCCGCCAATCGTGGGCATCGGCGGCATCACGGCAGGGAACGTTCGGGACGTTGCGCGGGCCGGCGCTGATGGCATCTGCGTCATCAGCGCGGTCACGCAGGCAGAGAACCCACGCGAAGCGGCGGCGGCGCTGCTGACAGGCTTCCTGGCAGCGAAGTAGGGTACGGATGCCGGTCTCTTGCCCTCGCAAACAAGGTGCCCGTTGACGGAGTAGCCCCGCCGGAGGTGGGGCGAAGGGTAGCCTGTCCTTTTCCTTCGCCATCTAGCCTTCCAGTATGTCTGGCCGTGTTAACCGGCGCGCCAAAAGTCAGCCCCTTGGAATAGCACGTTAGGGGGAATTTCCCTATGGGCGCTCGCGCTACGTTGGCCCGAGACAAACCAAGGGGTGAAGGTGATTGGCCATGCCGGAAACGGGCGTTGATGCTTTTGACACCACTCTCCAAAAGACGCATATCTGGCTACAGGAGCTAAGGGACGAATTGGGGGAAGAGGACCGCCAGGCCGCCTATTCTGCGCTCCGCGCGGTGCTGCACGCCCTGCGTGACCGGCTAACGGTGGAGGAAGCGGCGGACCTCGGCGCTCAACTGCCCATGCTGATTGCAGGCATGTACTACCAGGGCTGGAAGCCGTCAGGCAAGCCGGTGCACGAGCGCCACTTGGGCGAGTTTTTGGACCGCATAGACGGTGAGCTGCGCAACCGCAGCATGGTAGTTGACGCGGAGGAGGCGGCCCGGGCGGTCTTCCGCGTATTGTCCAAGCACGTCACCGAGGGTGAGATAGCCGACGTCGTGGGCATCTTGCCCGGCGAAGTCAAAGAGCTCTGGCCGCAGGCGGCATAGGGATGGAAAAGCCCCTGTTCGTCGCATTGGAGCCTCGGGTGTTCGCCGTACAGCATGGCGCGCCGCTGGAGGGACGGGTCTTCGTTACCGACCGGTCCCGGTGGTATGAGCGTATGAAGGACCAGAACGGGAACGCCTACTTCGCGCACCTGGCTGACTCGGACGAGGAGTTCCAGCGGGTGCTCGTCGAGCAGGGCGAACCCGACATTGTGGAGATGGACGACGAGTTGGCGGATGTTGTGCTGAGGGAGTTTAGTCGGGCCGGGCGCCTGCAGGTGGAGGTGCCGGTGGTGACGGATGAAGGCTTGGCTGCCTGAGGCAACCGTAGGCCGTATTCCAGTTCGCATAATTGAAGGCCGAGGAGCACTCGACTGCCTGCTTGTACTCAGGGGTGGCCGAGGTAGACGCGCTGTTCTCCGCCCAGTCCATAGAGTTCACGCTTGCCGAGACGCAGGTCCTTCCCAGCCCTTGGAACTGATTCGCTGCTCAATCCCTCTGAAGACGGCGGCGGTAGCAACGCCGAAGGCCAGATGCGCCACCAGCCCCCGCACGTGGGTGATAAGCGGGAATTTTTGTGGCGGAGGCGTGAGGCCGAGAGCGGTGTTCATGCCCTCGTCATTGACGAGCCAGAGCAGGGCCCCAAAGGGCAGACCTGCCCAGCGCGTTAGGTTAGAAGATCTGGCGTATAGGGCTCCATAGGTGGCCCCGACCGCGAGACCGAATACCCAATGGAGCGGGACGGCCAATCGGTCCCCAAGCCGTCGAGCGTCGCTAACCGGAAATGGACCAACAATGCGCTCGGCAAAAACTTCCATCGCCTGGCGCGGTCGCACCTCTTGCTCGCGGCGTTTAGATCTCTCCCCCTGCAGCCTATAGAGCCATGCGGTCGTGCATCGCAATGCAAAGGTGCCCATGAAGCCAGAGGCCATGCCCGTCAGCACATGACGTGGTGGCATCAAGGACGTCCCTTCGCCTCAGCCGAGGTCCGGTAGACAATGAACTGGTAAGCGCCGCTATCCTCCTTGACCTCAATAACGGCCGGGCCTAGCGAATCTTCGACGTCTCTCGAGAGAACTAGAACCGGGACGTGGTCGTATTCGATGATTTTGTCCCATCCGCTTGGGACGTCAATGGTCAGAGCGTACTGATCGCCGTCCCGCACCAGCCGGACGGCCCGTCCGCCCTCCAGCCCACTTTCGCGGACCGCATCGTGCAAGACGCTGAGGGCAGTCTCGGAGAGCTCCACGATCACCACCTCCTCGCCGCTATCTGAAAACCGCCGCAGAGACATTGCTTCGACCGCGCCCAAGACAAGCTTCGACAGACTGAGGGCAAACCGGTTTTCGGACAGGCTCTTGGTGTCAGTGTACCAAGGCAGCGGCAAGCGGACATTGCTCGCACGGAGTAGCAGGCTACGCGGTACTGAGGATGCGGTCGGAGATAACTCCCCGAGAAGGAGGACTCACCAGAAAGCAGGCACAGCAATTCCAAGACCAGGACGGTCTGCGCAGCCTCAGCGCCGATTCGGCGGGTGGGCCGGCTTTGGGTGGCAGGAATGCGCCCTCGTCAGCCCTCCCCTGCCCGGCATCGCCATTAGTTATTCAGCCCGAACAGCATGTGGCCCAACACCGGCTGAGGCCAAATCATCACCATGAGCTTGTCCCCGACGCCGAATACGAACGCCGCGACTACCGCCCCGGCAATGACCGAGGCCACCCAGCGCCGGCGGCCTTCCAGCAGGAGCATCGGCGCCAGGAATCCAAAGGCGATGGCCCCGTACTGCAGCCCGAACAGGTACGATATGAACACAAAGGCGGCGAACAGGCCCAAAACGAGCAGCGCGCCCTGTCGCCACCCGGCAACTCCCGCGCTGCGCAGCGCCAGATCCATGATGTCGCCCTGCTTGCCGCCCTTGCTCCGGCTGTCCATGATGAGCTGGACGGCCGCCAGCGCCATCACGCCAATGCCCGCAGCCAGGGGAAAGAATTCCGCCTTGAACGACGGGAACCCCGCGGCCTGCCAGGCGGCGAGGCCAAACCCAACAATGAGAAAGAGCGTGAAGAAGTTCCGGCGGCGCCACGTGAAGCCCGAAAACACCCGAGAGACAGCGCCTGAAGGCCCAACCATTTCAGGCGAATCCGTCGGCGCCGCCCCGCCTACGGCAGGCAACTCTCCGGCAGACCCTTCCGCCGTCAGCTCGGAAACGGACTTCGAGGACGAGCGCATGGCCCGGTTCAGGCCGAAGGTGAACGCAACGACCAAGATGAACATGACGATGGTCACCGGCCGGGTGATAGTCCCCACCACTCCATAGACCGAAAGCGCCGTGAACAGGTTCTCCTCGATGATCGGCCCCAGAATGAACCCAAGCACCAGGGGCGGCCGGGGCCACCCGTATGCTTTCATGAATAGGCCAAGGACCGTCATCACCAGCGCGATGGGAATCGCGAGCCAGTCCTCCATATTGATGAAGGAAGCGACCAGCGCCAGGGGTATCACGACCCCAGCAATGGCCGGGTACGGGAGCCGCGTCAAACGCACGAGCGGCCCCGTCGCCACCATACCGATGAGCACCACCGCCAGGTTCCCTATCGCCAGCGTATACACCATCAGCATGGTGATATAGGCGTACTGGCCCACCATCTGCGGCCCCGGCGCAATGCCGTAAGCAAGCATCCCCACAATCACCATGATCCATCCGGTGCCGCCCGGCACGCCCAGCGCCAGGGTCGGAATCGCCTGCCCGCCCTCTTTGGAATTCTGGGCGGCCTCGGCAAACAGCACTCCGTCCAGGGCCCCTTTGCCGAACTGCGATCTATCCTTGGCCCAGGCGATGCCGAAGGCATAGGCCAGCCAGTCCACGACACCGGACCCAATTCCCGGGATGGCGCCCATGAGCACGCCAAACAGGGACTGGCGGACCGCCAGCCCCCACTTCTTCGTCAGCGAGTAACCGGCCCCCCGCCAGACCTCTCGTATGGATACCGACGCCCCTTCAGGCGCGACGGCTGTCCGGCTGACAGTCAGGTCTATCAGCTCGGGAAGAGCGAAGACTCCCAGGACCGTCGCCACCAATGGAAGCCCCGTCACTAGGGCGTCCTGGCTGAAGGTGTAACGCTGGATGCCGGTCAGCGTCTCCATGCCTACACTGCCCAGGAACATCCCGATAAGGCCTCCGGCGAGGCCCTTGATCATGGCCCCGTGGCTCAATACCGAGACCATCGCCACGCCGAACAGCGCCATGACCGCGATTTCCGCAAAGCCGAACTTGAGGATGAACGGCTTGATGATGGGGATCACTACGGCCAAGGTGACGGCCCCAATCACACAGCCAATGGCGGATATGCCGTAGATGGCCCCCATGGTGAAGGCGGCCTGCCCTCGGCGCGCCAACTGGTGGCCTTCCAGGAACGTCACCTGCGTTGCCGCCCCCGGCAACCCCACCAGGACGGAGGGGATGGTGTCCAGGGTATTGTTGGTACCGCCCAGGGTCGCCAACATGACCAGGCCGATGGCGGGGTCCTTGATCTGAAAAAGGATGAACGGGATCGCCAGCGCCTGGATGGTCAGCGACCCGACGCCGGGAATGAGACCGTGAACGGCCAACGCCACTGCGATGAGCACGGCCGCCCAATAGACTGGGTTGCCCAGATAGCCTACCGACTGCCCAATGGCGTGAAGCATCTGCCTCTTCCTCTCGTCAACGTGTGCTCCGGGGCCCCATCCATACTGCTATTGCAACGGCGCCCCGAAGCACTGTCTTCCACACCTGGGTCTGCGCTAGTGACCTGTCTCCCTACTTGAACCACTGGTTGAACATCTGCTGCTGGAAAGCAGTAACGGCATCCTTGCTCTGTACATACGCCTCGACTCCCTGCTGTATCTCCGGCTCCAATGTCGAGGCGGGCGTGAACTTGGTATCGGCGCCGGCGAGCTTCTGATAGCCGGCGAGGAACGTGGGGTCTTGCATGGCCGCCTGTGCGGCATTCTGCAAGATCTGGACGGCGGAATCGGGCGTGCCGGGAGGGGCCCACATGTTCTTGCCGATGATGACAGACGGCCCGGTGATGGCTTCCCAGAGGCTCAGCTTGTCCTTGGGCACCAGGTCACCGACGGACGGCACGTTGGCCGGGCCTTCCGGATTGGGATCGACGGTAGCGCCGGGCAGCCCCATGATGGCGAAGGGCTTGATCTTGCCTTGACTCTGCCATCCCGGGTCCAAGTCATGGATCTGGGTCCAAAGTCCGGGCTTGTAGATGGAGTCGACCTCGCCCCGCTGATACATGAGCATGACGTCACCGGTGCTGGACTTGGCTACCGGCAGGAACTTGAAGGGAAGGTTCAGGAATGTGGCCATTGCCATGACCGATAGGTCAGCGCTGCTGATGTTCTGCGCGCTTGGGGCTTCCAGGGCGTAACGGATAACCGGCTGCGTCTTCCCCATCGCGTCATTCACGCTCTTGTACGGCACTGAGTCGAAAGTCATAAACACCGGTTGGACCACCGTGAAGCCGCCGATGAAGTGGACCTTGCGGAGGTCGTACTGAGCCTGGGGGTCAGTCACCATCCGATCAATGTCGGAAAGTGCCTGGAACAGCAGCGTTGTCCCATCGGCTTTGGCGTTCCAGACGTAATTGCTGCCCGCAGTCCGACGGATATTGCTGACGGTGATGCGGGGATGGCCCGGGATGAATTGGCTCCATTTGGCCGCCAAGTACCGCGCTTGGGTGTCGGTGCCCCCGCCCGGCGAGGAAGTCACGACGAGCCGAATGGTCTTGCCCTGGAAATAGGGCGTACCTTGCGTGGGCGTGGCTGTTGGCGAAGCAGCCGAAGCCGAGCTCAGCGTAGCTGTAGCGGTCGGCTGAGCGGCGGCCTGCGTAGGGGTTGGAGTGGCCGTCGGCTGATTCGACTGGGCCGCGCCAGGTTGACCGCAAGCCGCGGCCAGGAGGAGCAGAAGCGCTCCTATAAGGACTGACGCCAAGAGCCGGTGGTGACGCAATTTGTCCATCTCGCATCCTCCTTGCTCGTTGTGGTTTCGGGGCCAAGCAGTGCTCGATGTCGCGGCAGGCTGCATCTTTTGGTAGCTAACCGATAGCCGCTCGCGCCACCTCACTTGAACCACTGGTTAAACATCTGCTGCTGGAACGCGGTCACGTTATCCTTCTGCTGGAGGAAGGCTGTGTTGGTCTGCTCCATTTCCGTCTGCAGCTGGGCACCTGGAGTGAAGTCCACCGCCTCTCCGGCTATCTTCGCGTACCCTGCGGCAAAAGTCTGGTCCTGTACGGCCTGTTGCGCGGCATTCCGCAGAATTTGGACGACCGAAGCGGGCGTGTCCGGCGGCACCCATATGTTCTTGCCCACCACCGTGTCGGGTCCGGCCAGCGCGTCCCACAACGCCTTGTCAGATGCGGGCACCAGGTCGCCGACAGACGGGGCATTACACGGCGCCTCCGGACTGGCGCCAACCTTTGCTCCGGCAAGCCCCAGCACAGCGAAACAATTGACCTTGCCCTGGGACTCCCATCCCGGGTCCAGCCCGGGCAACTCCTGCCACAGGCCGCCCTTGGCCATGGCGTCCGCCTCCCCACGCTGGTACATGAGCAGGACGTCCGAGGTGCTCGCCGCAGCCACGGCCACGAACTTCATGGGAACGTTCAGATAGGTGGCCATCGCCATGACCGAGAGGTCGGTACTGCTGATACTGTTCGCGTTAGGCGCCTCCGCGGGGTAACGGATGACGGGCTGCGTTTTGCCCATGGCGTCGTTGATGGTCTTATAGGGGACAGAGTCAAAGACCATCAGGGCAGGCACCCTGCTCGTCCATCCGGCTATGTACTGCACTTTGGAGATATCCATCTGCGACTGCGGGTCCGTATCCGCCCTGGAGATGTTCGAGTTGGCCTGGAACAAGATCGTGGTCCCGTCAGGCTTGGCGTTCCAGGCGTAATTCGTGCCGGCGGTCCGCCTGATGTTACTCACCGTGATACGAGGATGCCCGGGGATGAACTGGCCCCACTTGGCCGCTAGATAGCGGGCCTGAGTGTCGGTTCCACCGCCGGGAGAGGAGGTGACCACCAGCCGGATGGTCTTCCCTTGGAAGTAGGGCGTGCTCGACGTTGGGGTGGGCGCGGCGGCCTGCGTGGCGGTCGGGCTTGCGGATGTAGAGGGGGTGCTTTGGGTCGGCGTCGGCGGAGTCGTCGCCGTGGGCCCGCTGGCCTGGGAGGGGCTATTGCTTCCGCATGCCGCAGCCACCAACAGCACCAGTGCCATGATGGGCACTATCAGCCAAGACAGTCGCGTTCCGTTCATTTGGAGCCCTCCTTGTGTCTAGAGCCCTAAGGGCGAAGACCATGTTTCTCGCGCAGTCGCTCGGCTATGGGCTCCACCAGATGGCCCAGCCATCCGAGGCCGCAGCCTCACGTCCTGCGAGTCTTTCGGTGGTTTCGATTGCTGAACGCTCGGGCATGCCCCTTGCTAATCGTGGGGCCTACGTACCTCCTGCAAATACCGAAAGGCCGGCTCTGCTGCACTGGTTCGTCGGCCAGTTAGCACAGGGCCACCGCTGTTCGTTGGAAGTTGGGACCGGGGCGTCCTATGACGGCGCGGTCCGCAGGTAAGACGCCGGAAGGCTACTACCGCTTCCGCGAGCTTGTCAAACACTCTATTGGCGGATGCCCAGGGCCTTTCGATTCTCAGTCATGGGTGTCACCGCCAAGTGCTACGGGGCAGAGCGGCCGGACGGCGGGCCAGGCCGGGGCCTGGTGTTGCGCCCCGGCTTCCGAGGGCTGGATCGGTTCCCGGCCCGCAACACTAGCCGCAACAACCCGCAAATCACCCGCAACAACCCGCAACAAACCCGCAACAAACCCGAAAATAACCCGCAACGCGCGCGACACCGAAATCCTCTCCAGCGGGCCACGGCCTGGCGTACGGGGTATTGTGGGGTGCAACATTCGCGTAGATTTTCTCCGGCACGCCGCAGTGAACGGTAAGCGGTAAGCGGTGAGCAGTAAGCAGTAAGCGGCGAGCAGTGAGGGCCGGACAGGCAAGCGAAGCAAGCCGCAGCAAGGCCGCAGCAGAGGCGAAGCGAGGCCGAAGCAAACCCGAAAATCACCCGCAGCAAAGCGCAGCGGCGAAACGGGTTCCGCGTGGCCACGGCCTGGCAGACTGGCGAATCGACTCGCAGCACTGGCGCAAAATTTGTTTTTGAAGCGCACTAGCTGGCGAGTTGCGAGCCGGGAAGTCTGCGATGGTGAGTGGTAGGTGGTGGGGTATCCGTGAAAGTACATTTGTTCTATTATAACATGGGACGCCAGATTGCGGAAGGAAGGTGGCCGAAGGAAAAGGTGAGAGGGTGAGATAGAGGCCCAGGGGCTTTCGATGTATGTCCGGCTAGCCACGGCGTTCGATGCGAGACCGGGCGCCGGGCAAGGGCTTGCATGACAAACGAAAGACCCTGAGGGGCAGCGTGCACGGAGGGGAAGCGGCAAATGAAGAAGCTAGGGTAGGAGGCCCGCGGCCGCGCTGTGAGCGACTGCAAAGAGTCCGCTGGGCCAGAGGCCGAGAACTAGGACGCCCACGGCGGTGAGGGCCAAAGCCACTCGGGCCGGGATTGCGGCGCCCACCGGCTTTGGGTCATCCGGCTCTTTGAGGTACATGATGCGAACGATCCCAAGATAGTAGTACGCGGAGACGGCGCTGTTGACCAGGCCGAGAACGGCCAACCACGTGAGGCCGGAGTTGATGGCAGCGTTAAAAAGGAACAACTTACCCATGAACCCGACCGTGGGCGGTATTCCCGTTAGAGAGACCAACGCGAAGGCGAACACGAACGCCAGCAGCGGCGCCCGCCTTCCCATGCCGGCAAGCCCCGCAATGCGCTCGTCCCCGGTCCGGTTGGTGATAGCCAACACGGCAAAAAAGGCCGCTAGGTTCATGACCGCGTAGCCGCCGAGGTAAAACAGGACGCTGGTGATGCCAAGGGAGGCGTCCGCAGCCTCCTGGCTACGGGCAGCGATAGCGGCAACGCCGACGAGGATGTAACCGGCGTGAGCGATGGTGCTGTACCCCAGCAGCCGCTTCACGTTGGTCTGAGCAATGGCGACCACATTGCCGACAGTCATGGTTACAGCGGCGAGGGCAGCGAACATTATGGACCAGTCCGGACTCACGGGACCGAGAGCGGAGTAGAACACGCGCAATAGGACGGCAAAGGCGGCTGCCTTGCTGGCCACCGCCAGGAAGGCAGCGACGGGAGTGGGAGCCCCCTCATAGACGTCTGGGGTCCACATCTGAAACGGCACCATGGAGAGCTTGAACCCGAAGCCGGCAGCGGCCAGCACCGCGCCTACCATGACGGCGAATCCGTCGAATGGCAGCGCAGGGTTGTTCATCGGGATCATCTGGGCGATGGACGGGCCGCCGGGACCGGCAGAGACGAGGCGTATGGAGCCCGTCGCGGCATAGAGAAAGGCGAAGCCATACAGAAGGACCGCCGACGACACGGCGGACAGCACCAAGTACTTGAGCCCAGCCTCCGTGGAGCGGAGCTGGGTCTTGATGAACGCGGCCATGGCTACCACGGGCAACGAGGCCAACTCCAACGATAGGTAGACGGTGATCAAGTCCGAGGCTGCGGCAAGCAACATGAGCCCGGTGCCCGAGAACAGCAAGAGGCCGGTGAATTCCGCCTGATAGGGCCGAAAGCGTTCCACATAATCGCTACCGGCGAGCAAAACCAACGCTAGTATTCCGATGATGAGGAACTTGAAGAAGACGGCGAACTCGTCCACCATGAGCGAGCCGTTGAAGGCTACCTGGGAGCCATGGCTGCTGACATCAGCCCAGAGTACGGCTGCCAAGGCAACCGGCACTACCAGTCCAGCAATGGCGATGACCTGCACCAGATGCTTGCGCTTGAGCACCAGGTCCACCAAGACGACGAAGACGGCCAAGGCCGTCATCGCCAGCTCGGGCGACAGGAGGTAAAGATCCCGGAGCGTTACTCCCATGTATTCAGCCTCCAAACGCCCGAATAATGGGCGTGAGCCCGAGGTTAAAGAGATCGGTGACGATCCTCGGGTAAATACCGACGACGAAGATGGGCACGACGAGCAGCGCCATCGCACCGGCCTCTGCCAGGTTCACCCGGTACTCGGCTTTGCTGAGGAATTCCCATCGCGGGAGGGACGGACCGAACATCGTTCGCTCCGCGACCCACAGCATGTACCCCGCGGCCAATACCACGCCAAAGACCGCTAGGCCAGTTGCCCAAGCATAGGCGGGGAAGGAGCCGAGAAAGACCAGGATTTCAGCGACGAAGCCGCTGGTGGTTGGCAGTCCCAGGACGCCAAAGCCCGCCAGGAGCAGCCCAACGGCGATGAGGGGCATTTGCCTGGCCAGCCCACCCATGTCGGGAATTGACCGCGTGTGCGTCCGGTCATAGATAAGGCCAACTATCACGAACAACAGCCCATTGATGACGCCGTGAGAAAAGAGCTGAAGCGCGGCGCCGTTGAGGCCAACGCCATTGAACTGTCCCGCCACCGCGCCAACGGAGGCAAGGCCAAGGACCACGAATCCCATGTGGCTGAAGCTGCTGTAGGCCACCATGCGCTTGAGGTCGGTCTGCCGCATGACGATGAACGCGCCGTACAGCACATTGATAACGGCCAGCACCACTAGAAGCGGCGCAAAACGGGCCAATTCCACGTGGAACATGCCGGCGCTGACGCGCAGCAGGCCATAGCCCCCCATCTTCCCCAGGACACCGGCCAGCATGACGCTCACGGCCGTGGAGGAGTCGGTGTAGGCATCCGGCAGCCAGGTGTGCAGCGGGAAGATGGGCAGCTTCACCGCGAAGGCGATGAGGAAGCCGCTGAAAATCAGCGAGGCCGGAACAATGAGGTTGGTCATTGGCCTGCCAGCAAGCTGGATCATGTCAAAAGTACGCTCGGGGCCGGGGAACGAGAAATACAGCGCGATGATCGCCGCGAACATGAACGCGGAGCCCAAGAACGTGAAGATGAAGAACTTCATAGCCGAGTATTCACGTCGTCCCGTGCCCCACCGAGCGATGAGGAAGAACGTGGGAACGAGCTCGAGCTCCCAGAAAAAGAAGAACAGGATGAAGTCCAGCGAAATGAACACGCCCATGACGGCCGTCTGGAGCATCAACAGCCACATGAAGTACTCGCGCGGGCGAAACGTCACGCGCCAAGACACCAGGACGGCCGCCAGCCCCAAGAGGCCATTGAGGAGCACCAACGGCGTACTCAGGCCATCGACACCTACCAGGTACTGAATGTGGAAGGCGGAGATCCAATTCGCCCGCTCAACAAACGTGTATCCCATGACTCCGCGGTGAAGGTTGACGGCGAACACGATGAGCGTCAGGACCAACTCTGCCGTAGCAGTGGCTACGGCGATAGCCCTCGAAACGCGTGCGTCTTTACCAAGCGCCAGTACCAGCAAGGCGCCGAATGCGGGAACGAAGATGATCGCGCTGAGCATGTGCGCCACCTACCATTGGAACAGGTAAAGCATGAGCAAGACGATCACCCCCATAGAGACGGCGACGCCATACACCTGCACCTGCCCTGTCTGAAGTTGCGCGACGGCTCTGCCGGTGTTGCGGCCCAGCCATCCGATGAGGTCCATAATTCCATCTACAATCCGTCGGTCGACCCAGTCCGCGGCCAAGAACAACCCGCGGTAGGCCACACGCCGGACGAGAAAGTCCTCGTAAAAATCGTCCATGTAATACCGGCGGGCCAGCACCTGATGCACCAGCGCGGCCGGCTTGGACAGCGGCACAGATATCCTCCGCTTCACGCCATATAGGTAAAAAGCAACGCCCAGTCCCACGAAGGCTACCCCGGTGGACAGGCTAGAGATTGCGATATTGAAACTGGGCGGCGCCGCTTGGAGAAAGTGCGAGAACCAATAGGAAGGGATCACGCCAAGACTCACGGTGGGATTTGCGAAGAACCCGGAGCCAAGCGCCAAAGCTCCTAGCACGACCATGGGGAAGGCCATAACTACCGGCGACTCACTGCGGTGCACATGCGCGTGCGCCTCGTCCGGCAGGCGCTCATCTTGAGGTATGGCGTCGATGCCTCCGCGGAACTCCCCGTGAAACGTCAGGATGATCAGCCGCATGATGTAGAAAGCCGTCAGGAAGGCCGCTATGAGGCCCAGCCAAAACACGAACTGGGAAACGCCAACGTTCGCCGCGGCATGACCCGACCAAGCGGCGGCAAGGATCCCATCCTTGCTCCAGAAACCCGAGAACGGGAATATGCCCGCGAGGCTGAGCCCGGCGATGAGGGTCGCGGCATAAGTCACGGGCATCCACTTTCGCATGCCGCCCATATAGCGCATGTCGAAGGTATTCGCGGAGTGATGAACGCTGCCGGCTCCGAGGAAGAGCAAGCACTTGAAGAAGGCGTGATTGAAGAGGTGGAAGATAGCGACCACCGGAGCGCCGACGCCAAGGGCCAGGAACATGTAACCGAGTTGGCTTACGGTGGAAAAGGCCAGGACTCGTTTGATGTCGTTGGAGACGAGGCCCATGGCGGCGGCAAGGAACGCTGAGGCGCCGCCGATGATGGCCACAGTGTTTAATGCAGCGGCACTGTGCTGGAACAATGGGAACATGCGCGCCACTAAGAACACACCAGCCGCGACCATTGTCGCGGCGTGGATGAACGAGCTAACCGGCGTAGGGCCTTCCATCGCGTCGGGCAGCCAGGTGTTTAGCGGGAACTGGGCGGACTTGCCCACGGCACCGGCGAACATGCCCAGCGATACCCACGTAACGAGTCCGGCCGAGAGCACCGGGGCTGCCTTGAGTATGTCCGGAATCGAAAAGGGATTCAGGCCCAGTTGGGAAAACTGGGCACGGTTGAAAAATAGGTAAATGATGGCGAGGAGAAACCCAAAGTCGCCAAGACGGGTGACGATGAACGACTTCTTGGCGGCGGCCGCCGCAGCCGGCCGGTGGTACCAAAAGCCGATCAGCAGGTAGGAGGTCAAGCCCACGAGTTCCCAGAAAACAAAGAGCTCAATGAGGTTATAGGAAAGCACTAGTCCCAGCATGGCTGCCGTGAAGATAGCCATGTAAGTGAAGTAACGGGGGTAATCGCCCCACTTTTGGCTGCTGTCATGCCGGATGGTCGTGGCGGCGTGAGCATCAGCATTTGGGGAAGCTGCTACTACGCCATTGCGCATATAACCGAGCGAGTAGATTTGCACGAGCAAAGAGACGCCGGATACGATTACCACCATGATCGCCGTCAGCGGGTCCAAGAAGACGCCGACGGTCATTGCGAAGCCCGTGCCCGCCGCAACATTACCGATTGTGAACCAAGGATGCGGGCTGTAATTGGCTGTCCCGTTGGATAGTGTCGCCTGCAGCGCCCATACGCTCAGGATAAAGGTAGCGCCGACACCAACGATCACGACGTAGCCACTAAACGGCCAAGCCTTAGGCGGAAGAAGGCGGATGACGACGGCCAGCACCGCCGCGGCCAGTGGCAACCAAATAATCAACCAAGCAGCAACTTCAGGGAACATCTACAGCTTCCTTAGGATTTCATCCGCAACGTGCTCACGTCCCCTCGGGACCATCACCCGAAACGGTATGGACTCGCCATAATCGAGGATGTCGCCTTCCGGCAGCAGCCTAACGGGAAGGCCCTCGCCTTCCAGGACATCCTTCCAAATCTCCGCCACCAGCAAATTGGGCGCCTTCTTGTAATCGACCCACATATGCCTGTTCCCTTTGAGGTCTCCTATCCGTTCATTGAGAAAGACCAGATGCCGCCGACGGCCTGCTAAAGAGGCCCATCAGCATTTGTCTGCAGCCACATCAATGTTTAAGCAGGTTGATATCGGTGATATCCACGGTGTCCTTCCGGCGAACAAGCGCGATGACCAGGGCGAGTCCTAGGGCCATTTCCGCGGCGGCCACGACGATGACAAACAATGCAAAGCTTTGGCCGGTGAGCAAGAAGCGTTCGGCATCTGCTGGAGCGTTTGGCAGTCGGAGCGCCGCAGGGACCACATAGCGGGAAGCGGCCGCCAAGGCCAGGTTAACCCCGTTGAACATCAACTCCAGGGAAATCAGGACAGCGATGATGTGCCGGCGGGACAATACCCCATAAAAGCCAATGACAAACACCACCGCCGACAAAATAAATAGGCGCTCTAGCATGTTAGCGCTCCAGTCCTTATGGCTCACGCACGAGGGCCAACGCTCCGATGACCACGGCAAGTAAGAGCACGCCGGCAATCTCAAAAGCCAGCACGTAATCGTTCAGAAGGAGCCGTCCCAGGATGGCAGGCGTATCCACGAAGACAGCGGCAAGGGGCGCCGGAAGATTGGCCGGCAACAACCGCCACTGAGCTTCCACTATGGCGTAGATGAATACCGCCAGCAACGCGGCGCCGACGGTCAATGCGACCGGTTGGACAGGCGTGTCTTGGTTCCCGTGCTCCAGGTCTCTGGTCATCATCACGGCGAAGATGACCAGCACCGCGATGCCGCCCGCATAGATCAGGACCTGAACGACGGCCAGGAATGGTGCGTAGATGAACGCGAATATCCCGGCCACGCCCATGAACGATACCACCAAAGACAGCGCCGCGCGGAACATGTTGGCCGTGTGAACAACCATCAGTGCGCCGCCTACAGTGACGGCAACCAGCAGCCAGAATATTATTTGCTGGAATACGTTATCCAAGGCATCGTCCTAAGGCGAGGATAGTCCGCTCCTGCCTATACAGCCGTGCTGTGTACGCCCTTCATATCTGGTAGACGCCCTTCTCAGGTCGGCGCCCCTCTGCCCCACCAGCCCTTGGGCGAGGGCACCACGAATACGTGAAGTCCCCTGCCAGTCCGTCTCCCAAGGGACACTGCTCGGCTAGTCATACTCGCCGTCGGCAGTGGCCTCTTTGCGCATCGAGTCAGGGATGAGGTTCGGCCGTTTCGGATGCCAATAATAAGGTTCCCGGCCAGCCGTCTCCCAATCTTTGGACCCGCCCTTGAACGGATCGTAGTCTTCACGATCCAGTTGAGGACGGTACCAGGTGCTGGGGTGTTTCTCCCGCCGCTTCAGGACATCCACTTTAATAACGAGATCTTCGCGGCGATACTGCGACGCCTCGAAGCCGCTCCCCATGTGGAGGGCATCGTACGGGCAAGCTTCAACACATAGCGCGCAGTACATGCAACGCGCCTGGTCAATGTCGAACACATCGACCCGGTAGCTGCCGCCCTCCTGTTCGTTGCCCCCTTTGGGATCTGTGATGATCCGGATGATCCCTAGAGGACAGTACTTGGCGCAACTGGCGCAGCCGGTGCACCGCTCCTCGTACCAGGTGAACTCCTGGCCCCTGAACCGGCTATGCTGCGGAAGCCGCTCTTCAGGGTATTGGACCGTGAACGGCCTGCGTCCCATTTTCCTCAGCGTGACGGAAAGCCCCTTCAGGAGGCCTAGCCCGTACATTACCGCACCTCCACCGGCGCCGGCCGCGCTATCGACACGACCATCTGCCGGACTACCGCGCCGCCCAGCTTCATGAACCGCGACATGATTACCAAGGCGAGTGCACCAATGCCCCAATTAATTGCAGCCATGATCCAGAGCTGGCCTGCTGAGGGTGCGGGCCACACCAGGACCTCCACCGTGAGCGCGATGACATTGACGAGGCTGAGCGGAAACAAGAACTTCCAGGCGAAGGTCAGGACCTGGTCCACCCTTAGCCGGGGCAGCGTTGCCCGTATCCAAGAAGCCACGAAGGCGAAGCCCATCACCTTTAGAAGAAACCACACATAGGAGGGCAGGAACGCCCAGCGATAGCCTTGCAGAAAGAGCACGGCGAAGATCGCGCCGGCAAGAATCACGTTGGCGAATTCGGCAAGATAGAACACACCGAACTTCATTCCGCTGTACTCAGTCAGATAGCCGGCCACTAGCTCAGACTCTGCTTCTGTTATATCGAAGGGCGCTCGGTTGAGCTCCGCCGACATGGCAACGATAAAGACACCCACGCCGATGGGCGTAACCAGCAGATACGGAATGTGCTGGTTCCGCACTACCGTCACCAGCGACATGGAGCCGGCCAGGATCACAATGCCCAGTAGGGACATCACCATGGGTATCTCATAGGACACCAGCATGGCTACTTCCCGCATGCTCCCAAACATGGCCAGTCTGTTGGCCGACGAGTATCCGGCCATCAACACCGCCAAGGTTGCAAGGCTGCTCATCGCTACGAGGAAAAGCACGCCTATATTTAGGTCGGCAACGAAGCCGCCGCGCCCAAAGGGAATAACTGCCAGCGCCAAAGCCGACGGCGCCAACATAACGATGGGCGCTAGGTTGAAAACGAGCCGGTCTGCTCGACGGGGAACGATGTCTTCTTTAAAGAGCAACTTGATCGCGTCGGCGATCGCTTGGAGCAGTCCGAAGGGACCTGCCCGGTTGGGACCAACGCGAGACTGGGCCCTGCCCACGATTTTCCGCTCGGCCCATGTAAACAGTGTCCCAAGGAGCAGGAATGCATTGACCACGAGCAGGACGACTGCAATAGCGCCGAGCCCATAGGCCAGCCATGACCACTCGGCGCCGACGAGATTACGTACGGCTACATACACCCAGTGAAAGATGTAATTGTTGGTTAGCGCGTCGCTCACTAGCGGTCGACCTCACCCATGTTTACGTCAATGCTCCCAAAGGATGCGATGGCATCGGGCAGCTTCCAACCGATCAGCATGTCCCTCAGCAGGGTTAGGTTGAGCAGTGAAGGAGCTCTTACGTGACAACGGTAAGGAGCGATGGAGCCGTCGCTAACCAGGTAATACCCCAACTCTCCCTTCGGCGCTTCGATGGCCATGTACACTTCGCCAACCGGCGGACGAAACAGCATGGATGTAGTGGTGCGGACCGGACCGGGTTCGATTTGCTCGATGCACTGCTCGATGATCTTCATGGCCTCCCGGATCTCCAGGACCCGGATGTAGTACCGGTCGAAATTGTCGCCGGCTGTCCGACGGGGAATGTCGAACTCGAGTCGGTCGTAGACTTCGTAGGGAGCGGCCACTCGCAGATCCCAGGGGACACCTGACGCCCTGAGCATAGGACCGGTGATGGAGGCGTTGATCACTTGTTCAGCAGTGAGGACGGCCACACCCTTGGTCCGGGCGAGAACGATTTCATTCCGCGTAATTAGGGACTCTATCTCGTCCACGTAGCGAGGCAGTTCGTCAAGCACCCGCCGAAGCGCGGGCCAAAACTCGTCTGGTGCGTCCTGGAAGACCCCTCCAACCCGCATGTAAGAAAGTGTGATACGTGCGCCGCATAGCATCTCGAACAAATCGAGGATCCGCTCGCGCTCGTTCATGCAATACATCAGCGGCGTGGCAAAAGCGCCTAGGTCTTGCAGGAAGAAGCCTGTGGCCACCAGGTGGCTGGCTATGCGCTGGAGCTCCGCCGCGATGACCCGCAGATATTTCCCGCGCTCCGGAACTTCCATGCCAATCAGCTTCTCGCACGCGAGCACGAAACCCTGATTGTTGGTCATGGATGCGACATAATCCATGCGGTCCGTGAGGGTAATGATCTGGGTATACTGACGCTCCTCAGCCAGCTTTTCCGTGCCGCGATGCAAGTAGCCGATGACCGGCTCCGCTTCGACGATGTTTTCGCCATCGAAGGTAAGACGCATCCGAAACACGCCATGCGTGCTTGGGTGATGAGGGCCTATGTTGACGACGACCGGCTCCGTCCGTAACGTCATGCCTGTCCTTGCCTCAGTCCTTTCCTCCCGCTGCTCTTCCTTCTCCTGCCGCCCTGTCCCTTCTACCTGAGGGAGAAGGGTAGAGCCTGCCCCAAGCTTGCCGAAGAGATGAGGGAGAAACCCTCGCCTGCCAGGCGTCTACCTTTTCGGGAGGAGCATTTCAGCTTCGCTCCGTCCCTTTGCCATCGAAGGAGACAGGTTCATCGCCTTTATCCCCCATGCGGCCATGTATAGGGAAGAGGTGGCTCCAGGTAGTCCCGCCGGAGCGGGTGGCCCTTGAATCCCTCCCAAGTCAACAAACGCTTCAGATCTGGGTGTCCTTCGAAGACCACGCCTAGAAGGTCATAAACTTCCCGCTCTTGAAGGGTGGCGCCTCTCCAGATTGAGACCACGGACGGGACCGTCGGCTGCTCCCGCCCATACACCCGCGTCTTTAACACCGTCCGAGCATTCCGGCGGATGGAGGTCATGTGGTAGATGACGTCGAAATGCTCAACATAGTCCACGGCCGTTAGCGAATTGAGAAGCTGGTAGTCCTGGGCGGGGTCATCGCGTAAGAATGCGCAGACCTCTGGCAGCGACTCGGGCTTCACCCATACCGCCCCTGCGTCAACCGCAGTCATCGCGTCAGGAAAGCGCCGCCGGATTACTTCCGCCAGCTCATTGGCGGTCACGGCCGTGGTCATGCGTCATGCTCCCGCCGGATTCCGGCCGATGCTGTACTTTTTAATCTTTTCATGAAGCTGCATGATGCCATAGAGCAGCGCGTCAGGCCGCGGCGGACATCCGGGGACGTACACGTCCACTGGCACGATATGATTCACGCCCGGCACGACGCTATACGTCTGGTAGTAGGGGCCCCCGCTAGTGGCGCACACCCCCATGGCAATAACCCACTTTGGCTCTGCCATCTGGTCATAGATACGGCGGACTGCCGGGGCCATCTTCCAAGTGAGAGTCCCCGAGACGATGAGGAGATCGGCCTGGCGAGGCGTAGCGCGCATGGCCTCCATACCGAACCTCGCGATGTCAAAACGAGACATCGCAGCGGCTATCATCTCGAATGCGCAACACGCAAGACCGAACTGCGCAGGCCAGACGGCTGATCGCCTTCCCCAGTTGAGGAGAGCGTCCACAGAGGTGACGGCAAGGTTCTGCTTGAGGTTGTCTGGGACTTGGATGACCGGCTCGGGGAAGGCCTCTTGAGCGCTCCACTTGAGTTGCTCAATGGTTTCCCCCTCCACCCGGTCAGGGTCCCAGTCGATGAGTGGAGTTGGCGGGGTCTGCCCGTAGGCGGAGCGAGCGGCGTCCGACTCGACGGCTTGTGAACTTCTTAACGGGAGGGACATCAGTGGATGCTCCTATCAAGGCCCTCGTGGTCCGTTACAGAGCCTCCGGACATGGCGGATTCGTCCTTCCGGGCCATGCGAAGTCAGGATAGCATAGGGCCCAGAACGCCACAAGTGAAACAAAGCACAATCGCTCGGGCAGATGAATATGCGCCAGCGGAGCAGTGGACCGGCGGGACCGTGTGCAATCCCCCGCGCTGAGCTTTTATTCCACGGCGTGAAGCCTTGTGTGCTGGCGCATAGTGGCCGGACGAGTGTCCTTGCCGCGCTCCTGGCTTAGGGTGATTCGGGACAGGTGTTTGACGTTAGCGCAGGCGTCCACCTCGGCCGTCTGGCAGGCAGCAACGTCCGGTATGAGAAAGCGCAGCGGCCCGCCCTGGTCAGCCGCGATAGGGCTATCGCCGTTCCGATAGAGAATGATCGCTTGGTCCGCCACGGCCTCTAGGGGAACGCTGGCGCTGTAGCCTTCGGACGCTTCGATGGTAATGAACCTTGCGTCTGGAGCGGGCCCGGCGGCTTGGAGGAGCGTCGATAGTCTCACCGCTCCACCTGCGCGTTCAGGCATTAGGACGGATACATCAGCTATCTGCTCGGGCATCGCCGCCAGCGCCTCGAAGTCATAGGTCCGAGGGTCGCTCACCCTGCCGGTCACCACAAGTGTCACTTCCATATACGATGTGCCCTCACATCCTGTTCTGCTGGTTCAACTGAGTATATGCCCTACTGCACCCTCACACCGCTCCTCAGTCCTCGAGTCTGATAGCCTTTGCTACCGGAAAGCCCCTCACTCCTGAATCGAGTAGGACCTTCATGAGCGACCCACGCAACCGCTACGAGGCAATTACTGGCAAGGCCTTGGAGTTTTTCAAGGAAAAGCATGCTGCCCGCGAACGCGCTATCCCGCTTTCACGGGAGGTCATCCGCACTTCCGCTAATGCCATCCGTGCTGTGCACCGTAACGAGTTGGAACAGGCGCAGACCCAGATCGCGGCGGCGCAGGCGCTCGTGCGAGAGACCGCGGACTTGCTCAAGGACCACCCGGAGCTTTACTACACTGGCTACACGCTGGACGCTCAGAAGGAGTACGCCGAAGCGTGCTGCGTCTACGCATTTATCGCTCGAACAAGCATACCTTCGCCCGAAGAAATCGGCGCGGAAATGTCATCCTATCTGAACGGTATGGCCGAGGCCGCGAGCGAGATGCGCCGTTATATTCTCGACTCGCTCCGGCGGGACGACGACTCGCGGTCCGAAGAGCTCATGCAGCAAATGGATGATGTCTACAATGTCATGGTGGTCATGGACTTCCCTGACGCGCTCACAGGCTCGCTTCGGCGTACCACCGACCAACTCCGCGCTGTCTTGGAGAGGACCCGCGGCGATCTGACCATGACGATGCGACAACGGCGCCTAGAGAGACTGCTGGCAGAGCGGGAGCAGCCATAGGGTGAGCCCGTCATGCCGGAATCGCTCAGAAGTTGTGAGTTCCGCAGCGTCTCACCGTTATCGAGTGACTGAAATGCTGTACGAGCATTCAGGACAGCGTCGTTGACCAGCCTATACACCCGATGATAATGTCCCCTGCCTGAGAATAATCGGCCAATGCGGCAAAACGGAGTCCCCAGTTGGGGGCGGCGGCTTAGGAGGTAGTGCATGACAGGCCTGTACGCGGCCATTGGAGCAGGTGTCCTTGCTCTGCTCTTCGCGGGCTTTCTCATGGCTCGTGTGCTCAAAGCGGACGAAGGGACCGAGCGCATGCGGGAGATCGGCGCCGCTATCCAAGAAGGTGCCAACGCATTCCTCCGCCGGGAATACTCCGTCCTCATCATTTTCGTGCTTGTCGCCTTCGGCGCCCTGCTGCTCCTAGGCTACCTGCAGAGCGGTGCGAACCCGAAGGCCGCTTACGCCTACCTGGTTGGCACAGCCTGTTCGGTCCTGACAGGCTTCATCGGCATGCGGATCGCGGTGAAGGCCAACATGCGCACAGCTTCCGCCGCCCGTGAAGGCCTCAATAAAGCCCTGCGCATCGCGTTCTCCAGCGGCGGTGTCATGGGTATCACGGTAGTGGGCGTCGGTGTCCTAGGCGCCGCCATTCTATGGCTCATCTTCAAGGATTCGTCCATCGTGGCCGGCTACAGCTTCGGCGCGTCCAGCATCGCGCTCTTCGCCCGCGTGGGCGGCGGCATTTACACCAAGGCTGCTGACGTTGGCGGAGACCTTGCCGGCAAAGTGGAAGCGGGCATTCCGGAAGACGACCCACGCAACGCGGCGGTTATCGCGGACAACGTCGGCGACAATGTCGGCGACGTGGCTGGTATGGGAGCCGACCTTTTCGAGTCCTACGTTGGTTCCATCATCGCCACACTGGCCCTGGGTGCCGTCACCGCCAAAGCTTACGGTGCATCGCAGGGGGCGAGCAGCCCATTCTTTATCCTGCCTTTCCTTCTCGCAGCCGTGGGCATCGTAGCGTCCATCATCGGGACATTCGTCGTGCGCACGGGTGAAAGCGCGGACATCGGCAATCTGCTGTGGGCACTGCGCCGGGGCATTTTCACCGCCGCTATTCTTGCCGTGGGAGGTTTCTTCGTGGCCTGCTGGTGGCTCTTCACGGTCGCCAACAGCCTCTCCATGACTGTCGTCTGGAACGTCTTCGGCGCCGTGGCCGTGGGGCTTGGCGCTGGCGTCATCATCGGCCTTAGCACGGAGTACTACACCAGCTACGAGTACCAGCCCACCAAGAACATCGCGGCGCGCTCCCTGACCGGCCCAGCCACCGTTATCATCAGCGGCTTCGCCACTGGCATGCTGAGCACAGTGATCCCCATCCTCGTCATCGCTGCCGCGGTCATCGGCTCTTACCACCTGGCGGGGCTCTACGGCATCGCCATCGCGGCCGTCGGCATGTTGTCCACCCTGGGC
>JBJKQC010000259.1:0-19745 GCA_046705745.1 Dehalococcoidia bacterium | reverse complement strand
GGGGGTGACGACGCTGGACAAGGTGGCGGCTATTACCTTCACGGAAGCGGCGGCGATGGAGCTGCTGGACCGGATCCGCCAAGGGCTGGAGCAGAGGGCCGCCAGCGCCACTTCCGACGAGGAGCGGGGGCGGTGCGAGCAAGGTGTCGCGGACCTGGACCAGGCGGCGGTGCAGACGCTGCATGGCTTCGCGGGGGCGCTCCTGCGAGAGCGCCCGCTGGAAGCGGGGCTGCCGCCGTCATTCGAGGTGATGGACGAGATTCGCGCGGACCTGGCCTTGGAGGAAGCCTGGCAGGCGTGGCTGGATGTGGCGCTGGAGGATGCGGGCCTTCGCGAGCCGCTGCGGGTGGCGCTTTCCTTGGGTCTGCGCATCGGGGACCTGCGCGAGGCGGCGAGGCTCTTCCACGGCCGCTACGATCTGGTCAGCGAGGCCGACTTCCCGGCGGTGGCGTTTCCGGAGCCGAAAGCCGCCAAAGCGCTCCTCGACGGGTGGCCGGAGGTGGAGCGGCTATGCGGGTACTGCAAGGATGATGGCGATAAGCTGCTGTCGCATGTCCAAGGGTTGTCCAGGCCCGTCTTGCGTCTCGCCGAGGCACGTCCGGACCCAATTGCCAGGTGGCGATTGCTGGCCGCGCTACCTCCACTGAAGAAGAACCTCGGCAGGGCGGGCAACTGGGATGTCGAGCCTGTGACCGGGCGCAAGGCGCACGAACTGCTTCGGGAGCAACTGGCCGAACTGCAGGACACGGTGGACGGCGAGCTGGAGGCGGTGCGGCAGGCTGCCTTTGGCCCGCTGCTGCGAGCGCTGCGCGACTTCGTCGTTGGCCATGCGGCGGAGCGCAAGCAGCGCGGGGAGGCCGAGTTTCACGACCTGCTGGTGTGGGCGCGCGACATGCTGCGGGACAACATCCCGGCGCGGGACTACTTCCGAGGGCGGTTCACGCACCTATTGCTGGACGAGTTTCAGGACACCGATCCGATCCAGGCGGAGATAGCGGTGTTCCTGGCGGAAGACGTGGGGCAAGATGTTCCCGCGTCGCAGCGTCCACGCCGGTGGAAGGACGTGTAGCCAGCGCCGCGCAAGCTGTTCGTGGTGGGAGACCCCAAGCAGTCCATCTACCCTTTCACCCACGCCGATATCAGTCTAGCCAGGCAGCTGCAACAGGTGGTGGGCAAAGAATCGCTAGGGCTGGTCCAGAACTTCAGGTCGCAGCGGCCGATCATCACGTGGGTGAACCACGTCTTCGGCCAGTGGATGCAGGAAAGCGACGGTCAGCCGGCGTACGCCGCGCTGGAGTGGAGGTGGGACGGCAGCGATACAAAGGCGTTGAACGCCCCGAACGTCCATCGCTTTGGTCAGGCGCTCCCATCGAAGACGGCGGAAGTCCGGCGCGCCGAGGCGGAGGCGCTGGCGGGGCTCCTGCGGGGGATACCCGAAACAGGCTGGGCGGTGGCTGACGGCGAGGACGACGGCGGGCAGGTCCGCTTCCGCCCGGCACGGTACGACGATGTGTGCGTGCTGGTGCCGAACCGCACCGGCCTTCTACGGCACCTGGAGATTGCGCTGGAGGAGGCGGGCGTGCCGTACCGCCTGGAGAGCGCGTCGCTGGTGCTGGACACGCAAGAGGTGCGCGATCTGCTGGTCTGTTTGGAGGCTGTGGACAACCCGGTGGACCAGGTGGCGGTGGTCGCGGCCCTGCGGTCTCCGGCCTTCGCGTGCTCCGACGTGGAGCTGCTCTCGTTCCTGGAAGCGGGAGGACGGCTGGACTATTTGGCGTACGGGCCGCAGGCGCCTGAGGGAGCCGTCCTGGTTGGTCTGCGGAGCCTGGCGTCCTACCAGGACGCGTCGAGGGAGACGCCGTTCCCGTTGCTCATCGAGCGGTTCATCCGAGAGCGCCGGCTGATGGAGCTGGCGTTGGACTACCCACGGCCGCGGGAGCAGTGGCGCCGCTACCAGTTCCTCATCGACCGCGCCCGGGCATTCGCGGAGGCTGGTGGGAGCTCGCTCCGCCAGTTCCTGCAATGGATGCGGCAACAGCAGGCGGAGGGAGCGCGCTCGGTGGAGACGCCGGTCCCCGAGGGGGACGAGGAGGCCGTCCGGGTGATGACCGTACACGGCTCCAAGGGGTTGGAGTTCCCCATTGTGGTCATGGCGGACCTGGGCGGCAGAGTAAACGGGCAGAGCCCGCATGTGTTGTTCGACCGGGTGACGGGGTCCGTGGAGGTGCGGCTGGGACAATTCCAGACGGCAGGCTACTCGGCGGTGCAGACGCTTGAAGCGGAGCGGGAAAGGGAACAATTCATTCGCCTGATGTACGTCGCAGCGACACGCGCCAAGGACCACCTGGTGGTGAGCTGCTACCGGCCGGATGGCGCCAGGCACCACGCGCCTGCCGCAACGATACAAGGTTTCATGGAGGATGCCGGCGACCTATGGCAGCCGCTCGCCCCCGTCGTCGTTGCGCCTGCTCCACCTGTGCCAAGCGTTTCAGCGCTTGCAAACGACACGGCGGCGGCGCGCGAGGCGTGGATCCAAGAGCGTGCAGGCCTCCTCCGGGCGCGCGCTCGCCCGGCGGCCGTGGCGGCAACCGCGCTGGCGCACGAGGAGCGGGAGGACAGGGAGACGGAGGCCGAGCCGTGGCGCCGCGGGAGGGCGGGTACCTCCGTGGGCCGTGCGGTGCACGCCGTGCTGCAGAGCGTGGACCTGGCCACCGGCACCGGCCTAGAGGAGACAGCGCGGGCGCAGGCGCAGGCGGAAGGCATCCCCCAGCGCGTGGGTGAGGCCGTGACCCTGGCGCGGCGGGCGTTGGAGAGCCAGGCCGTGCGACGCGCGGTAGCATCCGGCCGGTGGTGGCGAGAAGTGCCCGTGGGCGTGCCCGTCGGGGACGGCGTGCTGGAAGGGTTCATCGACCTGCTGTTCGAGGAAGACGGCGGGCTCGTGGTGGTGGACTACAAGACGGACGCCGTGCCGAACGAAGCGGCGGTCCGGGAGGCCATGGAGCGCTACCGGCTCCAGGGCGGGGCGTACGCCCTGGCGGTCCAGCGCGTGACGGGGCGACCGGTGCGCGAGGTCATCTTCGTTTTCCTGCAGCCCCAGATCGAAGAGCCCGTGAAAGACCTGGACGCGCTGGTGGCGGATGCCGGGGCCGCCGCGGAAGCGTACCTGGCGGGCCTGCAATAGGGCGAGATTTGTGGGTCCGGCTTCCCGCCCAGAAGAAGCCTGGCCTCGGATTGCCGCAGGACTCCCTGCCCCACGGGGCGGGCGGTATCCGAAAGGCGGGCGGCCTTCGATGCCCCTGAACGTCCCTGTGTAACCCGTTCGCCGCGGCTTCTTACTTTTTCTTTACGGAAACTTTATACGGGCATTGCTAGCCTAGTCGCAATCGACTAGACGTCCGGCCACGCCCTGGGAACTTTTGAGCCGCTTCCGGCGTCTTTGTTAATACAGATGGATGGCCTAATGAGGCCGTGTGCGAGTTGAAGAATGGTCTAGGCGGAAACGCGGATACCGCAATGTGGTAGTCCCTCTTTCTTCCTAGGCGATGTATATAGGCACAAATGGAGGAGGTGAGGCCATGATCACCAACTACCGGGAAGAGGTGCTGGGGCAGGCGGCGGTGGCCTTCGGCTGCCTGGTGCGGCGGAAGCGGGAGGAGAAGGGATGGACGCGGACCTACCTGGCCGCGCTGCTGGACGTGGAGGCGAAGTTGGTCCAGCGCTGGGAGACGGGAAAGCGGCTGCCCCTGCGCCGGAGCATGGAAGCTTTGGTTGAGGCGCTGGAAATCACGCCGGAAGAGATGGCCCATGTGATTCCGCATCCCCCGGAAGCAGGAGGTTAGCTTTTCCGCTTGTGCTAAAGGTGGGTGCCGCACTGTGGCGGTTGTCCTGCTTTACCCAGGTGCTGTACCTAGTGGTTGCGGTTTTGATTAAGCCTTAACTATTAGAGGAGGCCCTGGGAGATGAGAATTAGACTTGCCCTCTTGCTATTAGCGTCTGTAGTGGTATTGATGGTGGGGAGTGGTGCTTCTGCCAAAGCACAGGATACACCCGAGGCTTATGCCATAGTCGATGGAATCCAGCAGCCAATCAGAGTGGGAGAGGTACTCGCCGAGGGAACACGTGACCAAGCGGGCAATTGTGCCGGAGTGTCATCTATTCGGATTGCGGCGCTTATGCCGGGCTCCTACGAGTACGGCAATATTGAGTTGGGTAGTGATCAGAATAGTTGTCGCGTGATTGTCACGAACATTACCTTCGGGAAGATGGTTGATCTTAATGAAGAATTCCCGCTCGCGAGTGCGTCTGGGGACACTGGGCAAGTAGCGGCTGCCGACAGCTCGACCATATACGACGCGAGAGCAGGTGCAGGCCTTGACGATCCGGTAGGAGTCCACCTGACAAACTCCACTGTACAATTGGTCTATGGCGATACCGGCAGTTCGCTTCAATACGAGTATAGCAATCATGGTTGCAGCGTCTTTCCGGACGGCTGGGTCAACGACGCGTGCAATGAGGAAGTGAATAATCGTGAGCCGTCCTGGATAGATACCGGTACCGCAGGGGACTACCATCATTGCTGCATAGCTGACAATGATCACATGCGCCACTATCACGACGCGAACATCTGGGCTCAGCCCGGTTACTGGGGTTACTTTTGCTCTTACGACCCGTTCGATCCTCCCCAAGCGAGTGGTCTACCGACGCTTCACTACAGTTGCGCCGGAGGTCGATCGGTAAAGTTCTAGTCGCATGTACGGACGATGGGACTGCCAGACTGGTGAAGAGGTCAACGGCGCAGCCAGGGCTTCAATAATCCGGCTCTGTGGATGTGAGGCTTCCGTGAATTTGGGCTTCTGCGGAGTAGCATAGGATGTTGCTCCGCAGAAGCCCAACTCTTTTTCGGAGGGTAGGGTATATGTGGCTTGCTGTGAATGGAGGGATTGCGCTCGCGGCCGTTGCGTTTCCGCTGGCGCTTTACCGGCTGGGGTGGCTTTCCTCGCTCGGCGCCCTGACCTTATCGGGATCGCTGGTGGCCGCAGGTACCGGGCTGCTCCTCGTCACCGTGAAGATCTGGGGTGATTCTCCCCAGCCGGTACTCGTGTATTTCGGCGCCGTGGCGGTCGCCGGGGCGTTAGCCGCCCTAGCGCCGGCAACTTTGCCCATTTCCGCGGCGCAGGCGCGGTTGTTTTACCTCGTTGCAGCGGTGTTGTGCGCCCCACAGCTCGTCTTCTTCGGCGCGGTCCCGACGTCCGCGATCATCGCCCTCTGGCCGGTGTTGGTGTTTCTCTGGGCTGTCTTCCTGGCTCCTTCCCACCAGCGCTCCCACACATGATCTATTGGGGCTGCGGCAAGCAGGCCGGGGAAGCCTAGGACTTATGAGAGGTCCAGCGGCACGGCGAAGCGCTCGCTGAGGGCGCGGAGCTCTTCGTAGACGGGGGCCGGCAAGGGGATGCCGTGGGCGGCGCGCTCGCGCTTGAAGGCGAACTCGGGCTCGCCGGAGACCATGACGCGCTCGATACCCGCGGCGGGCTCGGAGGCCTTGATCATGCCCACGAGCTCGTCGACGCGGGCCTGGAACGCGTCCAAGGGCATGAAGCGGGAGATGTCTATGGCGATGTAGGCGCCGCTCTGCATGAGCGGGTCCTGGCCGAAGTGCTTGAGGGTTGGGGACTGCCGCCCGAAGAGACCGCCGGACAGCACCGCAGTCATGGTCTCGATCATGGTGGCGAGGCCGAAGCCCTTATAGCCGCCCGCCCATTGCAGGTAGCCATGCTGGAGCACCTCAGTCGGGTCGTCCGTGGGCCTACCATCGCGATCGACGCCCCAGTCAAGGGGGATCTTGCCGCCCTTCTTCTCGGCGATGCGCAGCTACCCGGCGGCCACCATGGAGGTGGCCATGTCCAAGACGATGGGGTCTTCCTTGCCAGCGGGGAAAGCGACGCTCATGGGGTTCGTGGCGTAGAGCGGCGTGGTGCTGCCGTAGGGCGGCACGATGACCGGGCCGTTGTTCATGGAGATGCCGATGAGGCCCTGAGAGGCGGCCCACATGGAGTAGTAGCCGACGAGGCCGGTGTGGGTCATGTTGCGTGAGATGGTCATGCCGACGCCGTGCTCCCGCGCGCGCTCCACGGACATCCGCATGCCCTTGCGGGCGACGAGCATGCCAAAGGCCAAGTCGCCTTCCAGCACGGTGCAGGCGTCGTTCTCGCTGACGACGGCGATGCTGGGCATGGGATTGATGTAGCCGCGGTCCAGCATCCCCACGTAGCCGCTGAGCCGGGTCACCCCGTGGGACTCGACGCCGCGTAGGTCGGCCTCTACCAGGACCTCGGCGACGAAGTCTGCGTCCTCGGGCGGGGTCTCATAGGCCCGGAGCACCTTGCCGACGAAGGCACGAAGCTTGGGGGCCTGCACGCTGCGGACATTTGTTTGAGTCATGCGTCTCCCAGCACCTCGCTGACGGCGAGTGCGATGTCAGGGAATGCCTGCGGGGAGACGGTATCACCCCGCCGCAGAATGTGGACCTCGCTGTAGCCTTCGGGCCTTGGAGACCGGTGGGCCTCGACGAGTCCGCCGTCTAGAGCCGCTAGCCATGCTTCGGGGATGGCCGCGCGGGCGTACAGCGGCCGCTTGATCTGGCGGTCGTAGGTCCCTGTTGTGTCGCAGACTTCGACGACCAGCAGCACGTCGGCAGGGGCGGGGTGGGCACTCCGGTAGAAGTCGGGCCGTGGACGAAGCAAAGCGATGTTCGGCTGTGGCTCTGAGGACGAACTGAGCCGCAGCGGGTTCTGAACGCTGACGAGTGCACGCTCTCCCAGCCATTGCGAGAGCAGATGGTTTAGGCGAAGCACGCAACTGGCATGAAGGCTTCCGATAGGCGCCATCTCGACGATTTCCCCATTGATGAGCTCCACCCGGTCGTCCTCGGTTAGCAGGCCGACCTCGGCCATCCGGTGGTACTCGTCCACAGAGAACCGCCTGCGTGTCAATTGCTCCGACATCGGCATGCGCCTCCTCGCGGCCATTATAGCCTCTCGGATTTTGCCGGAAGCTCGCGCTACGTCGCGTCCATGGTCCTGGTGAGCGGGGCGAACGCCATGGCCAGGACGGCGGGGATGGCTACGATGCCGGACAGGTAAAAGATGACGATGAGGTTACCGCCGAAGAGGTTGATGAGCCCGCCCGCGATCAACGGTGCGATGATCCCGGCGATGAAGCTGCTGGTGAACATCATGCCGACGACGGTACCTTCAGATCCGCGTGGAGCGGCGTCCATAGCCGCTGCATTGTTCACGTCCTGTACGGACCACAGGAAGATGCCCGTCAGCGCAAGGGCGACAGTGAGGGGGATGCCCGAGCCGACGATGCCCATGCTTATCATGCCGGTCGCAATGGCGAAGAAGGCGGTCAGGATCAGGGCGCGGCGGCCGATGCGGTCCGACAGGTGTCCTAAGGCGGGCCCTGCCACCACACCGAACAGGGTGAGCAGCGCGACATGGAAGCCGACACCGAAGCTATCCATGTGAAGATTCTGGGACAGGTAAATCGGTAAGAAGGCCAGCAGACCGAAGTGCGAGAAGGAGCGGCTGAAGTTGGCGTAGGCCAATGACCGGTATACGGGATAACGGAGGACATGGAAAATGTCCGTCAGTTTCGCTGCATGATGCCGCTCTTCCGCCTTCGGGGGCACGTAGCCGCCCTTCAGCATCCAGTAGAGGAGCAGTGCGACGAGGACGGCGGGGAGGAAGCTAAGCGTGACGTAGGTGCGCCAATGGTTGGCGAGCCAGAGCGTGAGGACGGCGCCGACGCCCAGGGGCCCCAAGGCCTCACCCGCGCCAGAGCCCGCGCCATGGAAGGCGATGGCCATGCCGCGGCGCTTTGGAAAACGCATGCTGAGCATGGAGAGGGCCGGCGGGTGCCAGAAGGAGGCGCTCGCACCTGCTAGGGCGATGAAGGCCACGAGTGGCCAGTACCAGGACGACAGGCCGGCGAGCAGCAGGAAGGAGGCAGCGGCCAAAAAGGACATGGGCAGTAGCCAGTGCCAGTAATTGCGAAACCGGTCCGCCACGTAACCGACGAAGAAGTTCGGTCCACCAGAGCCCAACTGGCGGAGGGTGCCGAGGAGGGCGACTCCCGCGTTGCTTAGGAGGTACTGTTGCTGGATCAGCGGCAAATAGACGGAGAAGGCCGCGACATAGAAGTGCTTCAGGCCGTGGCCAATGGCGATACTGGCCAAGTAGCTGGGGGCCTTGGCCCGAAACGATGTGGTTGGAACGGCCTCAGCATCTGTGGCCATTTGTGGCGTGACTCCTGTAAACGGCGATGAAGATGAAGGCCACTAGGCGTCGTGGAGATCTGCCCGCGACAACCGAGCAGCCGTGGACCGTATAAGTCCGCGATGCCCGTGGGCTTTAGAGTAACGACAGGCGAATAGCTTGTTCAGCTTGGCAAATCATACGCGTTTTTGCGCCGGGCTCAAAGGGCCGCTCCATAAGCGGCAGCTGCCTGGCGATGGGCGGCGTTCCTTCGAACTGCGTCTTACTCCACACCGCTCAGTTTGGCGATTGCCTCCGCCAAGTCGATGGTCCCGCGGTAGATGGCGCTGCCGAGGATGGTCCCACTGACGCCGATATCGGCCAACTGCTCCAGATGCGAGAACTCACCGATACCGCCGGACGCGATGACTTGGGCATCGAGGTTGCGCGCCAGCGCGTGCATTTCGCCAATAGCTATGAAGTTGGGCGACGTAAGCGTGCCATCTCTAGCAATGTCGGTATAAATGAAGACCCTGACGCCAAGCTCCGCCATGCTCTTCATGAGGTCGGTGGCGCGCACTCCGGTGGCGTCGGTCCATCCATTGACGGCGACGAAGCCATCCCGGGCGTCTAGTCCCACAGCGATGCGCTCCGGACCGTGCTGGAGGACCGCCTGCCGCACGAGCTCCCGCTGGCGAACGGCGGCGGTGCCGAGGACTATCCGGTCTACGCCGGCTTCCAGTGAGGCGGTGATGGCCTCCGGCGTGCGCAGGCCGCCACCCATCTCCACGGGGATAGAGACTGCTCCGGCGATACGCCGGCAGACGTCCAGGTGCACCGGCCGCCCCTCTAGGGCTCCGTCGAGGTCGACGACGTGGATGCGGGGCGCCCCAGCCGAAGCAAACTGTTCGGCTATCCCAGTAGGGTCATTGGAGAAAGTGGTCTGCCGGGCGTAGTCGCCTTGATGCAGGCGCACCACTTTTGCACCACGCAAGTCGATTGCCGGGATAATCTCCAATCGTCGTGCCTCTCGTGCTGGACGCTTGCTGATTTTTCGCCTACCGGAAGACCCTTTGCCCCGAGTCTGTGAAGGGTCTCTCGGGCGGTTTTGGGACAGACATTTAGCGGCCGGCCATGGTGGGCGGGCGTCGCCCCCCCCAAAGGCGCCGGGCCTTGGAAGCGCCTGCCAGCATCCAGCGCAGGCTGAGTCTGCGCGGGGGCAATATGGTCAACTCGGGTAGCCCGCTCTCCGTGCTGAGTGTGGCCCGCGCTTCAATGCGCAATCCCTGCGGCCAGGGGACCCTGGCTAGGACTCGACCGTTATCAGAGCGTCCCGCCACGGCGAGTGTTAAGGGCGCGGGAAAGCCTTCCGCTGGGGTGTGGAGCGTCGTGAATGACTGGACTTTATAAAATTCCAGACCCGCGGCAGCGCCAGCCTCCGAAGGGACCTCTTCTTCCGTTGAAGCACCTACGTCCTCTTCCGGCTCGGGAATGTCCAGCACGGGAACGACGGCCCTATCCGAGTCCGCTCGTTCGAGCAGGACCACGAAGTTGTTGCTGCCAGGCCCGCCGATGGAGTGGGTCAATGCACGGGACGTCCGCGAGAGTTGCCGAAGGGGCTCCGCCTGCCCTCGCATCTGGAGTGCAGCCTCCACGATCTGCGCTAGCCCCGAAGCCCCGACGGGGTGGCCGCGGGACTTGAGCCCGCCCGACGGGTTGACCGGCAGTCTACCCTGCAGTCCGGTTTGCCCTTCTTCAATGGCCTCCAGCGCCTCTTTGCACTCGAACAGCCCCAAATCTCCCATGCTGGTCAGCTCAAAGATGGTGAAGGCGTCGTGGATTTCCGCGAAATCGATGTCAGAAGGGCCGAATCCCGCCATTCCATATGCCTTGCGCGCGGCATGAGTGGTGGCCGGGAACCCTGTAAGCGTCTGCCTGTCGCACAGGCTGGGTGTGTCCGTTCCCTGACCGAGCCCTGCAATGCGAATGTCCGTCTCGCGAGAGGTGAGGACCACCGCTGCTGCTCCGTCGGATATGGGGGCACAGTCGTAAAGGCTTAACGGGTCGGAGACCGAACGGCTTTTCCGATAGTCCTTCAGGGTGATGGCTTTCTGGAAGTGAGCGCGGGGGTTCAGAGCGCCATTATCATGCGCCTTTATGGCGATCTGGGCGAGAACTTCCTTGAGATGTCCCTCGCCGATGTGCTCGGCGTGCGCGTAGGCACGAGCGATGATCGCGGCCATGGCAGGCATGGTGAGGCCCACGGAACGTTCTTCCTCGTCGATAACCTCTGCCAAGACTCGGGTGATGTGTGCTGTGGGCAGGCCGGTCATTTTCTCACCGGCAATGGCGAGGACGCGCCGGTACTGGCCCGAGGCGATGGAGGAGGCAGCCACAGCCAGGACTGCTGCGCCGGACGAAGAGGCCGTTTCGACGCGGATCGCAGGCCTGCCAGATAGGCCGAGGGCGTGAGCAGCAGTCGTTGCGAGGTTGGAGATGTGCCCCAGCGCCTCCGGGCTCATGGCGCCGATGAACAGCGCCTCCGCCGGCTCGCCGCCATCAGCCAAGGCGGCCCTACCGGCCTCACTGAGGAGATCCAAGAGGCCGCGCTCGGACTGGCCGAATCGGGTCATCCCGACGCCGCCAATGTATACAGAGTCCATGGCGTCAGTCCTGTCCTGCCACTATGTAGCGCATGAAGTTGTCATAGAGCTTCAGGCCAACCGCCCCGCTCTTTTCAGGGTGGAACTGCGTGGCGACGAGGCTCCCGGAGGCGAGGACGCTGGCGAACTCCACACCGTAGCTGGTGGTACCGGCGACCCAAGAGGCCTCCCGTGGCGCCGCATAGTAGCTGTGTACGAAGTAAAAATAGCTGTCCTGAGGCACGCCCAAGAAGACCGGATTGCTGGGTTGAACGTGCACGGCATTCCACCCCATGTGCGGCACTTTGAGCCCGGCGCTGAAACGGTGGACGCGGCCCGGCACCACACCCAGACAAGGAGTATTTCCCTCTTCTGACCATTCGAGCAATAGCTGGAGGCCCAGGCAGACGCCGAAGAAGGGTGTGCCTTGGTGGATGGCCTCGCGCACCGCATTGGACATACCGGCGCGAGCGAGGGCGGCCATGGCGGGAGGAGATGCGCCCTGACCGGGGAAGACGATGGCCGGAGCGGACCGGAGATCAGTGGGGTCCGAGGTGAAGCGCGCAGGGTACCCTAAGTGCTCGAAGGCCTTTTGGACGCTACGGAGGTTGCCAGCGCCGTAGTCGATGATAACGATGGGCTTCACGCCAGCATTGTATCAGGCGTGGAAGAAGCCTGAGACGGTAAGGAGGCTACAGGTGGTTAGGCGAAATCCCTGATGGCATTACTCTGGCTACCAGCGTGGGGTCGATTTCGCTGAGCGATGCCCGGCCAACGGCCCTGAGCGTTAGCTCCATCTCGTCCCGAAGGATGCGGAGCATCAGGCAAACGCCTTCCTTGCCGCCATAGGCGAGGCTCCAGAAAACCGGGCGTCCGACCAAGACGGCAGCGGCGCCGAGCGCCAAGGCTTTGACGACATCAGCCCCGCGCCGCACTCCTCCGTCCATGAGCACGGGAATCCGTCCGTCCACGGCTTTCACCACCTCCGGCAGCGCTTCGATGGTCGTTAAGGTGGCGTCCAGGTTGCGGCCGCCATGGTTGGAGACGATGAGAGCGTCGGCGCCGTGCTGTGCCGCGAGGGCGGCATCTTCCGCTGTGAGAATCCCCTTGAGAACCACGGGCAGGCCGGTGCGTGAGCGTAGCCATTCCAGGTCTTTCCACGTGGCGAGGGGATCCACCAAGGGCCGCGGACTTTCCCCACGCCCCATTTCTTGCTTGAGGCCCATTCCCGCGTAGTTAGCGCCAGGCGTGCGGCGGTAATCGTTGCGGATATCCCGCTCCCGCTTTGGCGCCCAGTGCGCGTCTAGAGTGAGCACCAGCGCTCGATACCCGGCCGCGTCTGCACGGTCCGCGAAGGCAGTGGTCACGCCGCGGTCTTGGAAGAGGTAGCTTTGGAACCATTTGGGCCCGGCCGCCGCCTCCGAGATTTCTTCCAGGGTGAAACTAGAGTTTGCGCTGACGCACATGAGCGTGCCGGCCTGGGCAGCGGCGCGGGCCGCTTCCAGCTCTCCTTCAGGGTGCGAGCGGGTGAGGCCGCCCGTGGGCGCGAGCATCACAGGCAGGGCAAGGGGCTCCCCGAGCACGGTTGTGGAGAGGTCCGGCTCGGAGACGCCGGCGAGGACGCGGGGGCGGAGAGCGATGGCGTCATAGGCTGCCCGGGTGCGGCGTAGCGTGATTTCGTCCATGGCGCCGCCTGCCACGAAGTCGTAGTGTCCTTTCCCCATCTTTTCCTGGGCAATGGACTCGAAGTCGAAGAGGTTCACAGGCTCCACGACGGACATCGGTTTACCCCTTTTCTCCAGTCAGCACTTCGAAGGGCAGATGCCTATCCTCATAGCGGGCAAGGATGAACAAGAAGTCCGAAGCGCGGTTGAGGAACCGTAAGACTTCGGGATTGGCGAGCATTGTGCGTTGTTGCATCTCGACAGCCCGGCGCTCTGCCCGGCGTAGGACCGCGCGGGCGACATCCAACGCCGCGGAGCCTGGCGAAGCGCCGGGGATAATGAAACTCCGCGGCAGCGAGATTTCTGCTGAAAGTTCGTCTATGGCTTTTTCCAGCGCCTCTGTCATCGCCGGCGTTACGGTGCTGAAGTGCTCGATCAGCTTGTGATACTCGCTCGCGACGGTGGCCAGCTCGGCGGCTACGGTGAAAAGGGAACGCTGGAGGCGGAGGATGTGCTCGCCGACGACCGTTTCCTTGACGAGCGAGCGCGCGAGGCCAAGAGCGGAGACAGCCTCGTCCACCGTGCCGTATGCTTCCGTGCGGAGGTCAGCCTTGGAGATGCGCCCACCGTACAGAAGGCCGGTCTCGCCTGCATCGCCTTGTTTAGTGTAGATGCGCATAAAGGGATTATAGGCCGCGGGGTTGACAGAGCGGCATGCGGACCGGGGCTTTCGGCTACTTGTCTATAGAACACCGCCGCCTGTGTGAGACCAGGTGCCAGGCAAACGCTTATTCAGCCTTCGACTGCTCCGCGTTCGGAGGAGACGCGTCACGGTCTCCGCGCTTGGAGCGAATGGACGCGCAGCCCGGAGGAGGCTGGCGTGAGGGCTGGCAAACAGTCCGCAAAATTGCCGTCTCGCGATAGAATCGCCTGACGGATAGCGTAGGATGTCATTTGGTCTAGATAAGGAGGGAAAGGAATGTCAGTCCAGCGGACGGTGCTCGTAGAGATGGATGGCCCCAAGGGACATGCCGAAGTGGTGGAGGTCTTTCAGGATGGCTCCAACTCCCCAGAGTATGAAGTGGTATTCAATGGGCAGACCCAGGTCTTCCAAGCGGAGGGGGCTGCTTGCATAGAGGCGGAGTCCCTGGTGGGCAACGCGTAATAGCGGATTTTCTCGTAGCCAGACCGCGGGCCTCCGACCGCAGTGGCCCGCCTTTGTTCGACTGGTTCATTGCTGCTTGGCCTGCTTGTGCTCTTGCGGCCCTGCGAGGCCTCGTGAAGAGCGAATGGATGCCAAGGACCCTGGATGCCATCATTGCGCTGTCGGTCTTCGCGTTCACGGTTGACACGTTCCCGGCAGATTGATAGCATTCCAATGTTCGTGACCCGGCGAGAGTCGTGGACCGGCTGCTGTTTCGATGTGAAGGGGATGGGACTGTAATGCCTACGGTGAATCAGCTTGTGCGACAGGGACGGAAGCCTGTGGTCAAGAAGACCAAGGCGCCCGCGCTGCGTTTCGTTCGTAACACGCTCCGGAACCGCGTGTACCGTGGGGAAGGCAGTCCGCAGAAGCTGGGCGTATGCGTGCAGGTACGCACGGTTACCCCTAAGAAGCCCAATTCCGCTCTACGCAAAGTGGCCCGTGTGCGCATGACCAACGGGATGGAGGTGACTGCCTACATTCCGGGTGAAGGTCACACTTTGCAAGAGCACTCCGTTGTCCTGATTCGCGGTGGCCGCGTGAAGGACCTGCCCGGTGTGCGCTACCACATCATTCGTGGCGCGCTGGATGCTACCGGGGTCAACGGCCGGAAACAGGGACGGAGTAAGTACGGGACCAAGCGTTCCTAAAGTCCCGCTTGATGTTCGTCCCGCTTAGCGCCGATTGGGGCGCGCGGGAGGAGTGCGTCTCTTCGCCCAAGGTGGAGAGACGCTTGCGGATTCGCGCGAGAAAAGCGATAGCGAAGAGAGGAAATCCGGAAGATGTCACGTCGACGGCGGGCCGAACGGCGAGTCCCCCAACCTGATCCGCGGTACGGAAGTGCGGAGCTTTCGAGCTTCATTAACCGGGCCATGCTGAACGGGAAGAAGTCCGTGGCGCAGCGCTTCGTATACGAGGCGCTGGACGCGGTCCAACAGGAGACTCACCGGGAGCCGCTCGAAGTGTTCGAGCTGGCGATGCGGAACGTGACGCCGACGGTCGAGGTGAAGCCTCGCCGCGTGGGCGGGGCGACTTACCAGGTGCCGGTGGAAGTCGCGGGATCACGCCGGATGGCCCTGGCGATGCGCTGGCTCATCCGAGCGGCGCGGGCCAGAACGGGCCGCCCCATGCGGGAGCGGCTTGCCCAGGAGCTCTTGGACGCGTCGCGCGGGCAGGGCGCCGCAGTGCGCCGGCGCGAGGAAGTGCACCGTATGGCGGAGGCCAATAGGGCTTTCGTCCACTACCGCTGGTAGCGTTGTCTGCCGCAGACGATAAGTGAGCAAGGAAGACTGATCCAGAGTTATGTCAGACACAAGTGGTCTTAAAACGGTCCGCAACATAGGGTTCATCGCCCACATCGACGCCGGCAAGACGACGGTGACGGAGCGGGTGTTGTTCTTTACAGGCAGGACCTACAAGATAGGCGAGGTGCACGAGGGCACCGCCGTCATGGACTGGATGGCCCAGGAGCGCGAGCGCGGCATCACGATCACGGCTGCGGCGACCCGCGCGGAGTGGAAGGACCACCAGGTCAACATTATCGACACCCCCGGCCACGTGGACTTCACGGCGGAGGTGGAGCGGAGCCTCCGCGTGCTGGATGGCGGCGTGGTAGTGTTCGATGCCGTCGCTGGCGTGCAACCGCAGTCGGAGACAGTCTGGCGCCAAGCGGACCGGTACAAGGTCCCTCGTATCTGCTTCGTCAATAAAATGGACCGGATTGGCGCCGACTTCGAAAGGACGATGGACTCCATCCGCCTTCGGCTCAAAGCCGTACCGATTCCCGTCCAATACCCCATCGGCGCCGAGGACCAGTTCCAGGGGATTGTCGATCTCATCGACGAACGGGCCTGGTTCTTCGAGCGTTCGGGGGTGCCGGGCGCCATGCGGGAAGGGACTATTCCAGCCGAGATCAAAGACCGTGTCGCCGGCGTGCGAGAAGAGGTCATCGAGCGCATAGCCGAGAACGATGACGCCCTGCTGGAGAAGTTTTTGAGCGGCGAGACGCCGATGTCCGATGAGCTCAAGGCCGGATTGCGTCGCGCTTGTATCGCCAATAAGGCAGTGCCAGTGACGTGCGGGTCCGCCCTTCAAAGCCTTGGCGTGCAGCTCATGTTGGATGCCGTTCTTGATTACCTTCCTTCTCCCTTGGACGTTCCGGCCATTGAAGGCATGCATCCGCAAACTGGGGAAAAGATCGAGCGCCACCCGGACAAGGACGCGCCCTTCGCCGCACTGGCTTTCAAGGTCATGACGGACCCATACGTGGGGCGGTTGGTCTATTTCCGTGTGTACTCCGGCACAATGAAGGCTGGATCGCCCGTTTACAACTCCACAAAGGGCGTGCGCGAGCGCATGGGGCGCATCGTGTTGATGCACGCCAACCACCGAGAAGAAGCGGAGTCCATCGCTGCAGGTGAGATCGGCGCGGCGGTGGGCCTGAAGAACACCTTCACGGGCGAGACGATTTGTGACGAACGTGAGCCCATTGTGTTGGAGAGCATCAAGTTCGCCGACCCAGTGATCTCCGTGGCCATCGAGCCCAAGTCACGGGCTGAGCAGGACAAACTCACCGACTCGCTCATCAAGCTCGCCGAAGAGGACCCGACATTTCGGGTCCGCTATGACCAGGAGACAGGGCAGACCATCATGGCTGGCATGGGTGAGCTGCACCTGGAGATATTGGTGGACCGGTTGAAGCGTGAGTTCAATGTGGACGCTGCGGTGGGCAAGCCGCAGGTGGCCTACCGAGAGGCCATCACTAGGCCTGCCACGGCGGAAGGGCGATTCGTCCGGCAGACGGGCGGCCGCGGTCAATACGGCCACTGCGTGCTGGAGATAGAGCCGCAAGAGGCCGGCCAAGGCTACAAGTTCCAGAACAAGGTCGTGGGTGGCACAATCCCTAAGGAATACATTCCCGCGGTCAACAAGGGCGCCGAGGAGGCGCTTCAGACCGGCGTGATTGCCGGATACCCCGTGATGGACGTGAAGGTCAGTGTGGTGGACGGCTCGTTCCACCCGGTGGACTCGTCCGAAATGGCGTTCAAGATAGCCTCATCCATGGCTATCAAAGACGCGCTTCGCAAGGCAGGCCCGATCCTATTGGAGCCGATCATGCAGCTCCAGGTCATTACGCCTGGGCAGTACCTTGGTGATGTGCTGGCCGACCTGAATAGCCGCCGTGGACGTATTAAGTCCATGGAAGGGCAGGGTGACACACAGGTCGTAGAGGCCGACGTTCCGCTCGTGGAAATGTTTGGCTATGCGACTGCCCTGCGCTCCGCTTCGCAAGGCCGCGCCACCTATTCCATGGAATTCGGCCGGTACGAGCAAGCCCCCACCTCGGCGGTACAAGCCGTGGCGCGTAGCGCGTAGCACGAGCAGGGGTAGCGGAAAGAGGAGAAAGACGTTGGTAGAGCAAGCGACGACAAGGGCCAGAAGCAACACGACGGAGAAAATCCGCATCGTGTTGCAGGCGTTCGATCACCGGCTATTGGACCAGTCCGCGGTGCAAATTGTGGAGGCGGCGGAGCGCACCGGTGCAGCAGTGGCGGGCCCCGTGCCCATGCCCACGCACATCAAGCGGTTCTGCGTCATTCGTTCTCCGCATATCGACAAGGACTCGCGGGAGCATTTCGAGTTGCGGAGGCACAAGCGGCTCGTGGATATCCTTGAGCCGAACCCGAAGACGATCGATGCGTTGACGCGGTTGCAGATGCCAGCGGGAGTGGATATTTCTATCAAGCTGTAGGACATCATCGTAGCCTTGCCCGTCAGGGAAGGGCTGAGGGACAGTACTGCGATCAGGAAACGGAAATGATTGAAGGGTTGCTGGGCAAAAAAATCGGCATGACGCACCTATTCGGCGCGGAGAGCCGCGTGGTGCCGGTCACCGTCCTTGAAGTAGGGCCGTGCATTGTTACACAGGTCCGCACCGAGACACGCGATGGCTATGACGCCGTCCAGATTGGGTTCGGCCGGGCCAAGCAGCTCAACAAGCCAGCCGCCGGCCACCAGAAGGCATCGGGTGCGTATGAGCGTCACTTACGGGAGTTCAAGGCCCAGGATGTGTCGGAGTTCATCCTCGGCCAGACCTTAAACGTAAGCGAGTTCGAGGAAGGCCAGCTCGTGGACGTGGTAGCAACGACCAAGGGGCGAGGCTATCAGGGCGTGGTCAAGCGTCATGGCTATGGTGGCGGTCCCAAGAGCCACGGCCAAGGCGACCGCCACAGGGCCGTCGGCTCCATTGGCGCAGGCACATTTCCGGGCCGCGTACTGAAAGGCAAGACCATGCCCGGACACATGGGGCACGACCGCCGCACCGTCCGCAACCTTCGAGTGGAGAAGGTGGACCCTGAACGCAATCTGCTGATGGTGCGTGGCGCCGTTGGCGGGCCACGGGATGGGCTGGTCATGGTACGGCACGCTCAGGGAGCATTGTCGCAAGCAGCAGAAGGGGAGAAATAGCGTGGAGCTTCCCGTCCATAATACGAGCGGCGAGGCCGTGAGCAAGCTGGAAGTGAGCGACACCGTATTCGGCGCCACCCCCAACCCAGACTTGCTCCATCAGGTGCTCGTCTACCATCAGGCGAATCAGCGTCAGGGGACTAGTAACACGCTCACCCGCGGTGAGGTATCTGGCGGCGGAAAGAAGCCCTTCAGCCAGAAAGGCACGGGGCGGGCCCGCCAGGGCAGCATTCGTGCGCCGCATATGCGCCACGGTGGCACCGTCTTTGGACCTCACCCCAGGTCTTACCGCCGACGGTTACCTCGCCGGATGCGTCAACAGGCGATACGAATCGCCTTGTCCGGCAAGGCGTCTGGGGAGCGGTTGATCGTGGTGGAGGGACTGGAGTCGGTCGCAGGAAAGACTAAGGACATGGCGTCGGCGCTACAGGCCCTTGGGGTCACGGGCTCCGCACTGGTGGTGACCGGCGCCCCAATGAACGATGTGGCCCAGGCTGTGCGGAACTTGCCGCGGACCAAGGCCTTGCGTGCGGACCTCTTGAACGTCTTGGACTTGCTTAGGTTCGACGCGTTGGTCATGACGCGCGACGCCGTGGAGCGGGCCGAGCACCTCTGGGCCGACGCATCACGGGCAAAGAAGCAAATGACGGCCGGCGCGCGGGAGGCCTGAGACCAATGCACGTATTGCAGGTATTGAAGCGGCCGCTGATCACGGAGAAGTCGACGATTCTGCAGGAGCGGAACAAGTACGTCTTCGAGGTGATGCCTTCCGCGAATAAGACACAGGTGCGTGACGCCGTGGAGCGGGCCTTCCAGGTGAAGGTAACCGACGTCAATATGGTGCCTATTCGAGGTCAACGACGGCGGCTGCGGAACGGGCGCTGGCTTGCGGCCAAATCGGGTAAGAAGGCCGTGGTGACTTTAGCGCCAGGCAACACCATTCAGTTGTTCGAGGGGGCGTAGGGATGCCGCTCAAGCGACTTCGTCCAACCAGCGCGGGCGTGCGCGGCGCCGTACGGCCGGACTTTTCCGAGATCACTCGGCGTGAGCCCCACAAGGGGTTGACCAGCGGCAAGCGGCACTCCGGTGGCCGCAACTTCCGAGGAAAGATAACGGTCCGTCACCGTGGCGGCGGCGCCAAACAAGCGTGGCGCCAGATCGACTTCAAGCGCGACAAGCCGGGCGTTCCTTGTCGAGTAGAGTCGATCGAGTACGACCCTAACCGGTCGGCCCGTATTGCCTTGGTGCTATACGCTGACGGTGCTCGACGGTACATGTTGGCACCCAATGGCTTGAAGATGAACGATCAGCTTATGTCTGGCTCTGAGGCCGACATTCGCGTGGGCAATGCACTGCCCCTGGCCAGTATTCCCACCGGTACCATGGTGCACAATGTAGAGCTGCAACCCGGCATGGGCGGGCAAATCTGCCGAGGAGCTGGGACGGGCGCTCAAGTGCTAGCGAAGGACGAGCAGTTCGTCATGCTGCGGCTGCCTTCCGGCCAGATCAGGCG
>JBJKQC010000258.1:0-6874 GCA_046705745.1 Dehalococcoidia bacterium | reverse complement strand
CAACGTGCCCGGCGGGTACATGCGTGGCCCCGGAGAGGTCCAGGGGACTTTCGCCATCGAATCGCACATGGACGAGGTGGCGCGGAAGCTGGGCATGGACCCACTGGAGTTCCGGCTCAAGAACATTCTCCATGAAGGCGACCGCACGCCCATGGACGAGCAATTCGAGGGCGTCCAGGCGGAGGAGACGCTGCGCGCCGCGGTGAAAGCCAGCGGGTATGGCACGCCCAAGCCGGCCAACGTGGGACGGGGCATAGCCATGGCCGCGCGTCCAGGTGGCGGCGGTGAGACGCACGCAGCCGTCGCTCTCCGCCCCGACGGTTCTGTGCTGGTGCAGACGCCACTTTTCGAGCAAGGCTCCGGCTCTTACACGCTGTTGGCACAGGTTGCGGCCGAGGTCTTGAGCGCAGACCCGAGCGCCGTCCGCGTGGAGGTATGGGATACGGACGCCGTACCCAACGACTCCGGCATCGCTGGCAGCCGCACTACCCGCATGATGGTCCCCGCGGTCTACGAGGCCGCTCGTCTTGCGCTGGACTCTCTCTTGGCCCTGGCCGGAGAGCTAACCGGCTGGCCGTTGGAGCAACTAATGAGCGAGGCAGGCGCAGTCCGGCGCAAGGACACGGGCGAGGCAATCTCCTGGCAAGACCTCCTTGGCCGCGTCCCGGACCGGGTAGTCCGCGGCCAAGCATCTTCGGACGTACGCGGCGTCCCCGAGGTCACCGCCTTCAACACCCAAGTGGCGGAGGTCCATGTTGACCGAGAGACGGGCCGCATCACCCTGCTGCAGCTCACCTCCGCCCATGACGTGGGCACAGTAATGAACCCCGTGGCGCACCAGGGCCAAATCAACGGCGGCATTATCATGGGGCTGGGACAGGCCATGATCGAAGACTTGCGCGTCGAGGAGGGGCGAGTCACTACCCTCTCCTTCGCCGACTTCAAGATACCCAATATCGAGGACGTCCCACCCTTGAACACCGTCCTCGTCCCTTCCGAGTCGGGCACCGGGCCGTATCATGCAAAGGCCATCGGGGAAGTTCCAACCCTGCCCATCGCGCCAGCCATCGCCAATGCCATCCGTGACGCTACCGGCATCCGAATACATGGCCTGCCGCTCACGGCCGAGAAGATGTACCGCGCCTTGCAGGAACACACCAGTGACTAAATGTTCTGCCCTCTTAGGCCCCTAAGCTAGAGCCAGGACTTAGGTTGTTACCCGCTCGACGCGGTAAAGTTGGAGAAACAATTTCCACGACTGTGTCGCAAAGCCGAAAAATCCGAGGTCCGACTTGGGATCGACGTGCTGGAAGGAAGAAAGCTCCGTGAAATCGACGTTGCCGTGCGCCTTGGTTGCATCGTATAAGCGGCGGGATTCCTCGACGGGCTCGAGGGTGTCGCTGCGGTCGTGCATGATCCACAAGTCCGCCCGCAGGCTGTCCACATAGCGACTCGGTGATAGCTCGTCCATCTTTTTCAGCATAGGTTCTGGAAGCTCGAGAATGAGCCGCCTCGCTTCGTCCAGCGTCGTACCGGAGAGTAGGTGATAGACGGCTGCGGCACCCGGCGACAGTGCCTCGACTTGCTGGGGCGTTATCGGATCGCCATTCACGAAGTGCGCATTTAGAACAGCCCGTTCAGCGGAGCTTGGCAAGCCGTCGATGAGCAGGCGTGTGAAGACCTCCACGGTTAGCGGGTTGGGGTCCCATGGCCGCGTTGAGCCCTTGTAGAACGCTTCATGCGACGAGACCTCCGCTAGGTAGTCGCGTACGTCATAGTAGCCTGCGAAAAAATTGATGAAGCGAACCTCGTTCCTCATCCGCGAATCCGCTGCGGCAATGACCATTAATGAAGCGCCGACGGAAAACCCTGCCCCGCCGATGCGCTTGGGGTCTACCCCGGGCAGCGTCTTCACGTACTGGAACGCGGATACTAGCAGACCGACATCGCTGGGTTCGACGATTCCGTTCATCATGTCCTGGGACCAAGGTACGAACACAATGAACCCAGTCCTCGCCAAGGCGTTTGCCAAGTTTACGACGCGAGGATCGTTACGGCCGGCGGGGCTTACGCCAAGGAACAAGACAATCGCCGGCTTAGGTCCACCGCCCGGCATCCGGTATATATCCGCCGGGTTCTGTCCCGCAGGGACGGGGTACATGATCTGCGTGCGCTCAGGGTCAGAAGTCAACAACCCAAGGGGATGGACCGGTGCCTCCGGCAGGACTTGCGCCACTAGCCCCACCGTCTTGGCTACCGCTCGGCCTTGTGGCGTCACGGCCAGTAGAAGGGCGAAGAGCAGTATGAGCCCCGCGAAGGCAAGGGCTATCCACTTAAGAGCTCTAGCCATGGAAACCCCTCTCGTGCTGGGGCTCCCACCCAGCCATCGGCGCCTTGACCTCCGACTGGCTCAGATCTGTGATCCGTGAGACTCTGACCAAGAGCTTGCGGGAGCTGTCCTCAGGGGCGTGAATAGTGTCAGTCTCCATGTCGGGAGGGTGCCGGAGCCTGCGCAGTCGTCGTATCCACCCACTCTCAACTGCAGGCCGGAAACCGGATTGCCCGGGTCGGTGTCAATCAAAACGATCCCTGTCATCAAAACGCCTAGGTGTACTGTTATCGCGTTTCGTCGAAATACCTTCAAGTTTCAGCTTTTGACTTCACCCTATAGTAACTACAGCCCAGAAAGCATCTCGGCGTTGCGGCTCTGTAGCCGGTTCACTAGAATGCGCCTCAGGCACTGTTCATGGGGAAGAGGTGGATACCGTGGACCAGTTTACGACCAAGCAGATCAGAAACGTCGTACTGCTTTCCCACTCCGGGGCCGGCAAGACCTCGCTGGCGGAAGCAATGCTCTTCACAAGCGGGGGCATCGGGAGGTTGGGCCGGGTCGAAGATGGGAACACCGTCTCCGACTTCGAGCCCGAGGAGCACCACCGGCAGACAAGCCTGCAACTATCCGTCGTCCCCTGTGTTTGGAAGGGTACCAAGATAAACCTCATAGACACACCAGGCTATGCCGACTTTATTGGCGAAACGCTATCGGCACTGCGGGCGGCCGACGCAGCCGTGCTGGTCATTTCCGCTCCCGGAGGAGTCGAGGTCGGAGCGGAGCTAATGTGGCACCGTCTCCAGGGCCTAAACATGCCCGTCCTGGTCTTCATCAACAAGATGGACCGGGAGCACGCCGACTACGACGCGGCCCTTGGGCAGGCCCGATCGAAGCTGGGCAGCAAGTGCGCGGCCGTGAACCTGCCCATCGGCGCCGAGCATGACTTCAAGGGTGTGGTGGACCTGCTGGGAGGCGACATTCCCTCGGAGATGGCCGGCGACGCCGACACCGCCCGTGACCAGCTTGCCGAAGCCGTTGCGGAAGCGGATGAAGACCTGACCGAGAAGTTCTTGGAAGAGGGCCAGCTCACCACCGACGAGATGGTCAACGGACTCCATGAAGAGGTGCGCACCGGCAGCCTGGTCCCGGTCCTCTGCGGCTCGGCGACCACCTCTGCCGGTGTCCAGGAACTCTTGGACGCAATCGTGAAGTACTTGCCAGCTCCCGATGAGGCGCCGGAGGCGAAGGCGGTCAAGGACGGGAGCGAAGTCGAGTTGAAAGTCGACCCCACAGGCCCGTTGGCGGCGCTGATTTTCAAGACCTCGGCCGACCCGTTCGTCGGCAAGCTCTCCTACTTCCGCGTGTTCAGCGGCACATTCTCAGCCAACAGCGAAGTCTGGGACAGCGGCACGTCCCAGGCGGAGCGCATCAGCCAGGTCTTTGTCCCCATTGGAAAGACCCACGAGAGCGTCCCCGCGCTGTTGGCGGGGGATATCGGCTGTGTTTCCAAGCTCGCCCATGCCGTCACGGGCGACACGCTAACCAGCAGGGCCGACAGTATAGTGTTGCCGCGTATCGAGTTCCCGCCAGTGACCTACTCGGTGGCGGTTCATCCCAAGAGCAAGCAAGACCTGGACAAGCTGTCCACATCCCTGGCGCGCCTTGTAGAGGAAGACCCTTCTCTGCGGCTCACGCGTGACAGTGCCACCGGTGAAATAGTGGTCGCAGGCATGGGAGACACGCATTTGGACGTCATGGCGGAACGCGCGAAGCGGAAGTTCGGCGTCGAGCTGGAGATCACCCCACCTCGTGTGCCCTACCGGGAGACCATTAGCAAAGTCGCGACGGTGGAATACAAGCACAAGAAGCAGTCCGGCGGACACGGGCAGTACGGCCACGTGTTCCTACGGCTGGAGCCCAGGCCCCGAGGAGAGGGCTTCGCCTTCGCCAGCGAGGTCGTGGGCGGGAATGTGCCCAAGGAGTACATTCCCGCGGTAGAGAAGGGCGTGCACAAGACCATCGAGGACGGCGCGCTCGCCGGCTATCCCATCGTGGACGTCAAAGTCGTGCTGACGGATGGCAGCTCACACCCGGTCGACTCCTCCGGACAGAGCTTCGAGATCGCCGGGAGCATGGCCATGAAAAAGGGCGTGGCTGACGCAGCGCCGACCCTCCTGGAGCCCATCATGCGTATGCGCCTGACCGTGCCGGAGCAGTCCGCCGGAGCAGTGGTGGGAGACTTGAATACCCGCCGCGCGCAGATCGCCGGGATGACTCCAGAAGACGGCGTGGCGCGGATCGAGGCGCTGGTGCCGCAGGCAGAGGCGCAGCAGTACGCCACCACCTTGCGCGCGCTGACCCAGGGCCGCGGCGAGTTCACGATGGAGTTCGACCACTACGGTGAGGTCCCAGCACACCTAGTGCAGAAGATCGTCGAGTCACACCACGCGGAGCTGGCGAAGGTGTAACGAAGGCCGGCGGCAGCATCCGGTGGATGTACCGGTATCCCGAAAAACAGTAGGGGCACTCCGACACATTGGAGTGCCCCTACTTTCGTCATGGAGCAGTACTTCTCTGCGCTAGACGCCTGCCCGTGACCACAAAGTGTGGTACGGCCCTTGACCATTGATCATCTGGACCATCGCTCGTCGCTCCCACTGGAGGAGCTCCTCCAAGACCCGGACGCAGCGCGAGTCCGAGTTTTCGTAACCTGATGCCGCCATGCGAGTGACGATGAGCTCCCAGACCTCAGATACTGCCATGCTATTGATGGACCCGGTCCAAGGGATGACCGCCAGTTCCCGCGCATGCCTCATGTGGGGTCGCGCCTTGTTCACTTGCCGCAGCCTCCGCTCGGCCGAGCCTTGCGGAGGCGACACCGTCAGCTGCGGCGGGTCTCCGGCGGCCGAACGGCTGTCATAGACAAGACACTGGTTAATCATGGGAAAGATGACGCAGACGACTTCCGCCGTCTCGGCACTGGCGATGGCTTCCGCCATCTCGCGGTCGAACTCCGGTTCCGCCATGGTGCCTCACCTCCGATAGGGCCTAGTAATCACCCCGGCGCCTTCTTCTAGAACGCCGCCGGGATAACCCCCTTAGTCCAGCAGCTCGTGTAGCTGCTCCATGAACGCCGGCAATACTTTTTGCCAGTCTCCCACAACGCCAAAGCGTGCTGACTTGAAAATGTTGGCGCCGGGGTCTTTGTTGATGGCCACGATCGTCTTCGCGTTGCCGCACCCGGCCATGTGCTGGCTCGCGCCGGATATCCCCACTGCGACGTAGAGGTCGGGCGTCACCGTCTTGCCGGTCAGCCCCACCTGATAGCTGGTGGGGACCCACCCAGCGTCGCACGCCGCGCGGGAAGCGCCCACGGCCCCTCCCAACACATTCGCCAACTCCTCAATCTGGGCGAAAGGCTCCGGACCGCCCAGGCCCCGCCCGCCGCTGACGATGACCTTCGCATCCTCCAAGCGCAAGCCCTCGGCCGCCTGCTCTACTCGCTCGACGACGTGACTGCGCACGACTGAAGAGTCGAACGTCACGTCTAGGGGGACGACCTCGCCGGCCCGCGACGGTTGCGCCGGAAGCGCATCCACCACCTTGGGCCGCAGCGCGGCAACGGCCGGCGTTTTCACGCACGCAATAGTCGCCTCGGCATTCCCGCCGAACACCGGACGAGTCGCCAGCAGCCTGCCCTCGCTGTCGACACCGAGGACTGTACAGTCCTGCGCCAGTGCGGTACCGAGCCTGAAGGCCAAGCGCGGCATTACGTCGCGTCCCAGCAGTGTCTTGGCGCCGATGACGAAACGGGGAGAGGTATGGTTGACCGCAGCCTCGGCAGCGGCAGCCACCGCCTCAGCGGGCGCGCCTGCAAGCGCACCGCTCTCTATGGTGTATACGGCGTCCGCCCCATGGGCGATGGCGGCCTTCGGGGCATCCCCTACCCGCTCGGCGGCGAGGAGCACCGCCACTCGCTCACCGGGGAAAGAAGGCAGCAAAGCGCGGGCCGCGGCAACGGCTTCCAGGGTCGAAGATGCCGGAGCTTCCCCCGCCAACTCCCCTATGACCAGAATGTCCTTTCCGTTCGCCACCGGCGCTTCACCCCTGATTGGCCTGTCCTGCCATGGCAGGACAGGAAAGATAATTGACCGTACGTTCTTCTCACTCTCCAGCCTGGGAGTGCGAGGTTTCACACGATGCGAGCCTCGCGTAGGCGAAGCGCCAACTTGCGACCAGCATCAGCATCGTCGTCTCCTGTAATCATCTCCGTCTGCACTTTGCGCTCCGGCCTCTCAAGGCTCACCAACTCGAAGGCGGGGGCCAAAGCCACCGGGTCGATGCCCAGGTCCGCAACAGTCCATACCGTCGGCTGGACCCGCCGGGCCACCATAATGCCCCGCATGTTGGGATACCGGGCCGTGCCGAGCTCATTGGAGACGGTCACCACGGCCGGCAGCTCGGCCGTCACCGCTTCATAGCCGTCCGGTAGCACCCGCTCCACACGCAGCGCGCTGCCCTGGACTTCCACCTTCTTCGCGA
>JBJKQC010000257.1:0-3063 GCA_046705745.1 Dehalococcoidia bacterium | reverse complement strand
CTCGTGGGTGGCGCTCGCCGCGCCATCACTTGCTAGGACCGACGCATGACCTCCCCGACCGCATATCGTTTGTCCACTAATGTCCTGCCTGAGCGGTACCAGATCACCCTAACGCCGGACTTGGAAGCATTCACGTTCGAGGGACACGAAACGGTCACCGTGAGCGTCTCGGCGCCCACGGCCGTCATCGAGATGAACGCCGCGGAGCTGACCGTCCACTCCGCTTCAGTTACGCTGGCGGACGGCAGCTCGCTAAACGCCACGGTTGAAGTGGACGAGGCCGCCGAGTGGCTGAAGCTCGCCTTTCCCCAGCAGCTTCCCACCGGCGAGGCCCAGTTGCGGCTGTCCTTCACCGGCACGTTGAACGATCAGATGCGCGGCTTCTACCGCAGCCGCTACACCGCCGCCGATGGCTCCACCAAATACATGGCCACGACCCAGTTCGAGGCGACGGACGCGCGCCGCGCCTTCCCCTGCTGGGACGAGCCGTCCGTCAAGGCCGTCTTCGAGATGACCCTCGTCATCCCCGAAGGCCTCACCGCCATCTCCAATATGCCCGAGGCAGCCAACGGTCCCGCGCCGGACGGCAGGCGCGCCGTTCGCTTGCAGCCCTCGCCCCGCATGTCCACCTACCTCGTCGCCTTCGTCGTCGGCGACATGGCCTGCGTGCAGGGCACGGCGGACAATCGGACGCTAGTCCGCGTATGGGCCACGCGGGGGAACGAGGAAAAGGGCCGGTTTGCCCTGGAGAACAGCATCAAGATTCTCCACTACATGAACGGCTACTTCGGCATCGATTACCCCCTGCCGAAAATGGACCACATCGCCATCCCCGACTTCGCGGCCGGCGCCATGGAGAACTGGGGCGCCATCACCTACCGGGAGACGGCCCTCCTTTTCGACCCTCAGAATTCCGCCGCCCAGGCCCGCCAGCGCATCCTGGAAGTAGTTGCCCACGAGATGGCCCACATGTGGTTCGGCGACCTGGTCACCATGGAGTGGTGGGACGACCTCTGGCTCAACGAGAGCTTCGCGTCCTGGATGGGCGACAAGGCCGTTGACCACCTCTACCCCGAGTGGGAGATGTGGACGCAGTTCGTCTCCCAGGACACCAACTCGGCCCTCTCCCTGGACGGCCTTCGGAACTCACACCCCATCGAGGTCGAGGTCAAGGACCCGGCCGAGATTCGCGAGCTCTTCGACGCCATCAGCTACAGCAAGGGCGGCTCCGTCCTTCGCATGATCGAGGACTTCCTCGGCGCCGAGACCTTCCGCCAGGGCCTGCACCGCTACCTCGCCTCGCACTCCTACGGCAACGCTCGCACCGAGCACCTCTGGCACGCCCTCGCGGAAACCTCCAACAAGCCGGTCACGACCATCATGGACTCCTGGGTGAAGCAGACCGGATACCCGGTCCTAACAGCCGATGTCCGGCGGGAGGGCGCGTCTTCCACCATCTCCTTGACCCAGAAGCGATTCCTCTACGACAACCTGCTGGACACGGCGTCTGCCGATGGCGTGATGTGGCAGGTCCCGGTGACCATTGCCCAGGGCGGCGCCGACCGGAAGACCTCCTTCCTCATGGCCGACCGCTCCGCTTCCGTCGCTCTTCCGAGCGCCGACACCTGGACCAAGGTCAACGCCGGACAGACGGCCTTCTTTCGCGTCAACTACCCTCTGGATGAATGGGAGCGGCTCAAGCAGGCGGTCTTAGACTTGGACTTGCCCTCCACCGACCGTCTCGGGCTTCAGAACGACGCCTACGCCCTGGTCCGCGCGGGATACCTCTCGGCCACCGCTTTCCTTTCCCTCGCCGAGGCCTACGTGAGTGAGACCGACGCCCCCGTCTGGGGCGACCTGGCCGCCAACTTGCGCGGGCTGGAAGGACTGCTCATCGACGCCCCCTTCATCGACCAGTACCGCGAGTTCGCGCGGGGCCTCTTTGACAAGATCGTGCAGAAGGTCGGCTGGGACGCCAGGCCCGGGGAAGGGCACCTCGACGCCCTGTTGCGCAGCACCGTCATCGGCCAGCACGGCGCCTACGGCGGCCGGTCCACTCTGGCAGAGGCCCAACGCCGGTTCGACAAGTATCTGCAAGACCCGGCATCGCTGCACCCGGACCTCCGCGGCGTGACCCTCGGCCTCGTCGCCCAGCAAGGAGCGCGTGACGCTTACGACACCCTGTGGCGACTGGAGAAGCAAGCCACCTTGCACGAGGAGAAAGTCCGAATCCTCGGGGCGCTCACCCGCTTCCAGGACCAGTCCCTTCTCCGCGACCTGCTGAGCAAGTCCTTGTCCGAAGACATTCGCTCCCAGGACGCCCCCTTGGTCATCGTCTCCACCGCCGGCAACAGCAAAGGACGCGACCTCACGTGGGACTTCATCAAGGACAACTGGACCGAGCTCGACCGGCGCTACGGCAAGGGCGGCTTCGCCATCATGCGGCTGGTCTCCATAACTGGCGGCTTCACCACCCTTGAGCGCGAGCAGGAAGTGGGCGACTTCTTCCAATCGCATCCCGCTCCGTCAGCGGCTCGGACCATTCAGCAGTCCTTGGAGCGCATTCGGCTCAACGCCAAATGGCTGGAGCGGAACCGGGACGAGGTCGGCGGCTGGCTGGCCGCCCACACCTCGGCAAGACCGGCGTGATCGGGCCACGGGAGGCATGACATCATCGGCGGCCGGCTGCACCGCGCCAACGGCAATCCGAAGAGGTAGCGACCCCAAGCGGGGCGGAGGCGGCGCAAGTGCCGGACGTTCGCGTGCTGATCATCGCCGATGACCCATTGGTCCGGAGCGGCCTCTCCTCGCTCTTGGCGGGACAGGCGGGCATTCAAGTCGTGGGCCAAACGGTGGCGACCGATGACCTTGCCCTTACCGCCAAGGTCTACGGCGCGGAGGCATTGCTTTGGGACCTGGGCCATGACCGACTGCCGGACGCGGCGCTGAGCGCTGGGATATCCGGTTTGCCGCCGGTGCTTGGCTTGCTAGAGCACGCTTCCGTGGGTCAGGCGGCATGGGCCGCCGGTGTGGGCGGTCTGCTCATGCGCGACTCGCCGCCGG
>JBJKQC010000256.1:0-6040 GCA_046705745.1 Dehalococcoidia bacterium | reverse complement strand
GAACGGCCCCACGGGGCACTCGGGGACCTGTCCCCAAACGAGTTTAACCTGGTAAATTGGGTGGCCGGTTGACCCAGCCGACTCACACGTCAACTGGTACAGAAAATGGGTCAGGACCAGCATGTTGGCCAGGAACGCCATCAGCACCATCCACAAGGGGTGAAGTCCGGCTAGAAGGATCAGCATGGAAATGGTTGCCGGACCTACCAGCAGCGGTGTGCCGATGGGCACGAACGCCAGCATCTCGTTTGGCTCCGCCACGGCTTCCGTGTGGTTGCCGACGAGCTCTCGCAGCGAAACGACCAGGAGGATCAGCCCTCCCGCCACTACGAAATCGCTGTCCGTGATGCCGAGCACCTTGAATATCCCGCGCCCAAGCCCTAGAAAGATGAGCCCAACGATGAGCCCAGTGAGCAGTGCAATGCGTACTACATGAGAGTGGCGTGAAGGAAGCACGCCAGACAGGAGGGTAACAATGAATGGTAGGTTCCCGAGGGGGTCCATCGCCACGAATAAGGGGACGAAGACAAGGGCGAAGTCAGTGAGGGAGTGCAAGCAGCTGAATCCTCAGAGAAACTGTCCGGCATTCTACTCTACTAGGCCATTGCCTCTTCAAACCGAGGAAATGAGTGCGGTTGTCCTTTGACGCTCCTTCCGTTGCGAGCGTATCCTCTGTGAGTCTGCCATTATTGCGAGGTTGAGATTGGCCTATTCCCCTAACGATAGTCCTGACCATCAAATTCCTTGGCTCCCCAATGAACGTTTCGAGATGGCGCTTGATGCTCGGCTGGGCATGGCGACGTCTCCCACACCTGGGGAAAACGTGCTGACGATCACCACAGAGCGGGTGATCAAGCTTGGGAGCGAGACCGGAAAGCGCACCACCAGCATGGTGCCGCTGGACCGTGTTACCGCTGTTGAGATCATAGACGCAGCGCGCCCGTCCGACCGCCTCTGGTGGGGCCTCGGGGCCTTCTTTGCTGGCGTTATTCTGGGCTGGATATGCCACGTGTTGTTTCACCAGCCGCTTATTACGCTCATTTTCGGTGGCCTGCCCATCCTCACCTCTGTTTACATCCTCATGGGCTACGCATTTCCCGACGCTGAAGGCGAGCTTGTCTTGCACGTAGGCGGCTATGCTCTCCGCCAACCCTTGTTGACTACGGAGGCGAGGCGCGATGCCTATTTGGCGGCGCACCGCATCTATGATCTCATGGCGCAGGTGCAAGTCACGGCCTCGGGTCCAGCGGCCCACGCCCAGCCGACTCTCGAGCCAGGAAACCCTCCCACATCCGAGGCTTCTCGTTGGCGGCCGCCAACGACGAAGCCACAGTGGGAGCCCCGTGCGCCACGGGCTTGGGAGCCAAGCTCCTCGGGCCAGGAGTCACATACTAGCGTTATCCCGGAAATGACAGAGGGAGCCACCCGAAGCCCCCGTGTCTTGGACAATGGATCGGATGAGTCCATCGCTGCCGAAGACCAACGCCGGGAAGAGTTGTCGCCACCGGAAGAGCGCTTGCTAGAGCAAGGTGAAGACGCTAAGAACAACCGCACGCTGGATGGGTAATCACGTCGAGCGCTGCTACGAGAGACGCCTACTCTTTGCGCCCTAGCCAAGAAAAAGGGCGTGAACAGCCTCGTGGGCACTAACAGTTCCGGTTTGGCGAATCGGCAGCTATGCTGTTCTCTCTGCGGAGAGCAGTAGGACCATTACCGTGGAGCCCGTCACCTTGGCCCAGTCCGCAACCCGTATGCCGGGCACCCACGCGATACCCTGGTCTCCCACCACCAAGGGCCAGGTGGCGCGCTGGGTGCGTGGTATACGTGCATTCACCAGCACGTCTTGGAGTCTCGCGGCCTCCGATTGCCCTAACGGCTGAAAGTGGTCTCCCTTGCGGCGGCTGCGGACGGAGAGTTGACCGGTAATCCGCTCCGCATCCAGCACACCCTGCCACGGGCCCCGATCGAGTGCCAGAGACTGCCTTTGGATGGCTTCCGCTTTGATCAGCCATTGTCTGGTCCTCACTGTGCCCGGCACGGACAGGGGGTGCTCGAATCCCGATAATTCCGCGCCAATGGCTTCCATTCGGCAAGTGTCTTGCTCAACGACTAATCGCCGGGTGGCGGAAAGGACAATCTCGCCCCCTCGGTCCTGGGTGATGAGTTCTTGCGCACCTTGGACCTGGGCATAGGAAAGGGCCGCCCCTTCCCCCATGATTCGTCGCCACGCGGCCTGGAGCACTCGTGCGCGCAGAGCTCCCGCCATTTCTTTGAGCGCTTTCCGAGACCATTCCACGTTGCCGTTGCTCCATATTTCCTTGCCTGCGATGGCCTGGGCGGCCAAGGCTTCCAGCAGATCGTCGTCCTCCTGAGCGTTCAGGGCATACCGGGCAAGGGCGTGCATAACGTTCGGGTTGATGCGCCGGAGCTCTGGAAGCACATGCAATCGTACTCGGTTGCGGGCGTAACGCGTGGACTGATTGGTGACGTCCTCGGCAGGCGTGACGTCTGCCTCGCGGCATACAGTCTCAGTCATGGCCCTTGTCGCCGAAAGCAGGGGCCGCAGGATCAAGATGGGCCGGCCGCCGATGGAACGGGACGTAAGTTCTCGCGTGGCACCGGCACCGCGCGCGCCGCTGCCACGCGTTAGTCGGAGCAGAAGCGTCTCGGCCTGGTCATCCATCGTGTGAGCTGTGGTTACTGCTGTGGCAGCGGAATCATGCGCCGCCTGGGCTAAGAACGTGTATCGGGCCTCACGAGCTGCTGCCTCGGAGCGGCTGGCGTTGCCTCTGCCGTGGACCATAGGCACGCTGAGCGCGCTCGCGACCCGCCGGACCAACGCCTCTTCCGCCGGCTCGGCTGTGGGGCGCAACCCATGCGAAAAATGGGCCACCATCAGCTTGGGGCGCCGAGCTGTTGGTATCCGCGCGACCGCGAGCAGCATGGCCAGTGAGTCGGTGCCGCCTGACACGGCCAGTACCAGGGGTCCATCGCGGAGAGCTTCACGGTGCCGGAAAAGGGCCGAGTCGATGATATTTGCTAAGCGGTCAGTGGCTGTGGAGTGGCGCGGCATAAGGTCCTATCCGTGCCGCTATTCTTCTCGTTGCTCTTGGACTTCGGGCCTAAGCTCGCGGGTCACTCGCACGCGGGAGATGCGCACGCCGCGCATCTCGATCACCGTGAATCGTAGACCATCGTGCTCGATGGTCTCTCCTTCCTCTGGCACTTTTCCGAGTTTCTCCAGCAGGAACCCAGCAACCGTCTCATATTCACCGGGAGGAAGGTCTAGTCCCAGCCGCTCATTGGCGTCTGTGATGGACAGCCCGGCGTCAATCTCGAATGCGTTGTCCCCCATATGGATGATCTCGGCTTCGGGCTCTTCTAAGTCCTCCTCCGCCGATCGCCCGACGATACCCTCCACTAAGCGTTTTAGCGTGATAAGTCCAGCAACGCCGCCGAACTCGTCGGCGATCATGGCTAATTGCGCACCGCTGTTACGCATTTCGTCGAACAAGTCCTGCACCCGTTTCGTTTCGGGAACGAATATCACGGGGCGTACATACGCCGTGACCGAGTCGTCCATGCCAGCTCCTTTTGCCAACATCCGCATAACATCCTTCACTGAGACCAGACCGACAACGTTGTCGACATTCCCATGGTAGACGGGGAAGCGGGTGTGGTAGTTCTGGTTGTACAGCTCCAAGAACTCCTTGACGGTGGTCCCGCCTTCCACCCATATGATCTCCGGCCTCGGCGTCATGACTTCCCGCACGTAACGGTCACCGAATTCCAGCACCCGGCGGATCATATCCGCCTCGCGTTGGTCCACGGCGCCGGCCTCTCGGCCAATACGCACCATGGCTTTGATCTCCTCCTCGGTGATGACCGCGCGGTCTAGCCCCTGGCCGAAGATCCAGGCTATGGCACTGCTCATGCCTTGAAGCACAATGGAGATGGGCAACAGGGCCAACTGGAGCAGCCTTATAGGCCAGGCAACGATGATGGAGAACGTCTCCGCGTGCTGGGCGGCTAGCGTTTTGGGGATCGTTTCGCCAAAGACCAGCAGCACGGCAGTCGTTATGGCCGTGGCGGCCGACACGGCGAGGTTGGTGTCCGTGGTCAAGGAGATGGCGATGGTCGTGGCGATGGCCGCCACCGCAGTGTTAACGAGGTTGTTCCCGAGAAGGATGGGAGGGAGCAGCCGGTCAGGACGCTCTATGAGCTGGGCTACTCGCTTTGCCCCTGGTGTCCCGCTACTAACCATATGCTGGAGCCGTATGCGCTGCACTGACAGCAACGCCGCCTCCGAGCCCGAGAAGAACGCCGACAGGAGGATGAACACCGCCAGCAGGAACAAACTGGCGGTACTAATGTCGCCCATCGTCAGACCCTTTCCCCACTACTGTTTGGCTGCATAGGTCCGTCTCATCCAATTGTTGTGCGATACTACCATAGGGTCTAGCCATGGGACTTGGGCTCACGGAATGAGGTGAAAAACGCGTGCTGGTTCTGGGAATCGAAAGCTCTTGTGACGAGACGGCTGCCGCTGTCGTGGAGGATGGCCGGCGTGTCCTCTCTGACATTATCGCTTCGCAAGTGGCCCTGCATGCGCAGTATGGAGGTGTTGTCCCAGAGGTTGCGTCGCGTCAGCACCTCTTACGGATCGTCCCTGTTCTTGAGCAGGCCCTCCTGCGCGCCGAGGTGACGCTGGACGATTTGGACGCCGTCGCCGTGACCTACGGCCCTGGCCTCATTGGCTCATTGATGGTGGGTGTAAACACCGCGAAGGCCATCGCTTTCGGGCGTCGCTTGCCCCTCATTGGCGTTCACCATCTGGAGGGCCATACCTACGCCGCGTGGCTGGAGTATCCGGATCCCGGCAAGGATCCTGGATTTCCGCTGGTCGTGCTCATCGCCTCCGGCGCGCACACCGACCTTATCCTTATGCGGGACCATGGCGACTACGAGCTGCTGGGGCGCACCCGCGACGACGCCGCCGGCGAGGCGTTCGACAAGGCGTCGCGCTTGCTGGGGCTTGGCTTTCCTGGTGGCCCCGCCATCCAGCGCGCGTCAGATGGCGTCACGCCTACAGAGCGGTTGCCCCGGGCTTGGCTGCCTGGCTCGCTGGACTTCAGCTTTAGTGGCCTGAAAACTGCCCTGCTGCACAGGGCGCAAGACCTGGGGATTTATCCCACTCCAGAAGGAGGCGCGGATAGGGCGATCGTGGCGGACTTGGCGGCCGCGTTTCAGGAGGCGGTGGCGGACGTCATTGCCGAGAAGGCGGTGGAAGCCGTCGATAGATATGGAGCGCGTGGCCTGGTGCTCGGTGGTGGGGTATCCGCGAACGCACTGCTGCGTCAAGAGTGCAAGCACCGCTCGACCGTGCCCGTGCTCATCCCCGCGCCGAAGCTATGTACCGACAACGGTTCCATGATCGCAGCCGCGGGTTACTACCGCTTGCGGGCCGGCGTCACCCATGACATGAGCCTGGACGCCACGCCGTCCCTGGCGCTGGCGTAGATTGACCAGCGGCTCTGCGGCTGAGAATTTCGAGCAGCCGCGCGGCCTTCGATCCTGTGAGGTGAGAATGTACGTCGGACGCATCGTGGCCGTGGCGAGGACCAAGTCGGGAGCGAATGCCGTCCTCTACCGCGTCTCTAGCCGCTCCTTCCCCAATCGCATGGCGGTTGACAATCATGGGACTTTGGCCATCGTGCCGAGACCGGGCGCCGAGGCCGACATCCAGAAGAACCCTTACATCGCCTACAACGCGCTGCGGTTGGCGGGGGACTACGCCATCGCCACCAACGGCAGCCACACGGACCCCATTGCGGAGAAAATATCCATGGGCGTGCCTGTGCGGGATGCCCTCGCTGCTTGCTTGCTGGCCATGGACTATGAAAAGGACGACCTCAAGACACCCCGCATCGCGGCCGTCGTCCATCGCCACGGCGACGCTGGCTGGCTGGCTATCGTTCGCCATGACGCCTTGGTGGTGAAGCAGGTGCCTCTGAAAGCGGGCTGGGCCGCGTACCTGGCC
>JBJKQC010000255.1:0-3045 GCA_046705745.1 Dehalococcoidia bacterium | reverse complement strand
TCCCCTTGTCGTCCACCCAGCCGCGGGTTTCCTGGACCACGCGGCCGCCGGACTCCAGCACGCCGATCTGTCGCTCGACCTCGTACTCGATAGCACGGTAGACCGAGCGGAAGCTGTTCATGTTCTTGACTTCGACTTTGGTGCCGAAGGTCGTGCTGCCCTTGGGGCGGACGCTAACGTTGGCGTCGCAGCGGAAGGAACCTTCCTCCATGTTGCCGCTGGAGACGCCTAGGTATTGGAGGATGGCGCGGTACGCCATCAGGTACTGCCGCGCCTCTTCCGCCGAGCGCATGTCGGGCCGGCTCACCATTTCCATCAGGGGCACGCCCGCCCGGTTGACGTCCAGCAGGCTGTAGCGCTCCCCGGTCGCCGGGTCCACGCGGTGGAACAGCTTGGCAACGTCCTCTTCCATGTGGACGCGCTCGATGCCGACTCGCTTCTTGCTCCCGTCCACTGGGATCTCCAGATATCCGTCGACGCAGATGGGCAGGTCATACTGGGATATCTGGTACCCCTTCATGAGATCAGGGTATGGGTAGTTCTTACGGTCGAACTTGGTGTGCTCGGCGATCTCGCAATGGAGAGCCAGGCCCGTCATGATGATTGACTTGATGGCCTGGCGGTTGATCACGGGCAGGGTGCCGGGCAGCCCCAAGCAGACCGGGCAGACGTGGGTGTTGGGCTCGGCCTGCTGGTAGTCGGCCGAGCAGCTACAGAACATCTTGCTGCGGGTCCGGAGCTGCGCGTGGACTTCGAGACCGATAACTGGCTCGTACTCTGTCATGGGACACCAGTATACCAAGGGCACGGGTTGAAGGGTGAGCGGTCAGCAGTGAGCCGTAAGCGGAATCGGCGCGCGTCGCCGGACTGGGCGACGCGGCCGACGGCAGCGCTGAACACCCGCCACGACACCGCTAGCCCCACTCCCGTAGGGATGCAGCAAAAAAGGCTTCCATGGGGGCGCTACGAACCGATGGGGCCCTTGACGTCTCGCTTGAGGAATGCCCAGTAGGCCAACGCAACCAACACGACAACGTAGACGGCCACGACGGCCAGGCCGTGCCATTGGCTGGGAAGCAGAGCGTTTGGGCCATTGATGACGAATGGTCCGCCGGCGTGAGCCGCGCTCGGCCCGCCGGTCACCCAGGCGTCGATGTTGCGGGCGAAAAGATAGTCGGCAACGGTGTGGAACCACGAGAACAGGTTGGTGAAGATGGCGACGAGGATGCCTTCAACGATGCCGTAGACCAAGCCGATGGCCATGCCGCCCGCAGTGGAGGTCGTGAGCACGGTGGCGGCGAAGCCCAGCACGATGTAGGGCACGATCCCCAGCCACATACGTCCGAGCGCCTCCGGCACTTCGAGCCACGTCAACGCTGCTGGGCCAACATTGGCCACATGGACCGTCAACGCTCCGGCAATCGCGCTGGTGACGGCGGCCAGCACCAGGACGATGACCAGCGCGACCGCGGTATAGACGAGCAGCAGGCCAAGCTTCGCGGTGAGATAGCGCCACCGTCCGACGCCCTCCGACAGAGCGGCCCGATAAGTGCCCATGCCGTATTCGCCGCCGAAGATGGATGCGGCCAGAATGACCAGGAGAAAGCCCCCGATGCCTTGGGCAATGCCCAGCGTGTTGATGAGGCTGCCCGGCAGCGTGAATGTCTGGCGGCTGTTTTGGAGCGCCGCGGGCTGCTGTGCCAGGAATTGCTGGCATTGCGCCAGCAATCCACCCTGGGACACGCCGGGCGGCAGGCTCACGCCAGGCGGCAGCGTTACCGGCTTGCCAGCGACCACGTCGTTGCAGTTGATGGTGATGTCATGTCGGGGCCCCAACCCAATGGTCATGATGCCGACGTTACGGGCTTCGTGCTGAAAACTGTAGGCGCTGCCGATAATGGAAATCTGCGAAATGGCCACCATGACCAGCAGCAGAATCCACGGCATCCACCGGCGGCCCACCTTGAACCATTCCCACCGCATCAGATTGGCGACGGCTGCCATTACACAGGCTCCTTTGTGGCGTCGGGCTCGCCGGTGATTTCGAGGAAGTATTGTTCGAGCGACGCCTGCACCGGCGCCATTTCGTCGACGTAGATCTCGGCTGCGCCCAGCGCCTTCGTCAGCTCCCAGGCACGCTGGACCGGCGCGGTGACGATCAACCGGTTGCCGTCCCTGGCTATGCCGCCCACCCAGTCGAGCGCCTCCAGCACCCTGGCCGCTTGCGCGTCGTCGGTGGTGTGCAGCCGCACCTGGTCTTTCTGGCGCAGCAGGTCCTGGACGCGGCCCTGGGCGATGAGGGTGCCCTTCGAGAGAATGGCGACGCTGTCGCACACCTGCTCGACCTCGTAGAGCAGGTGGCTTGAAAGGACTACGGTGCGGCCCTCGGTGCCGAGGCTGCGGATGAGGGCACGGACCTCGGCGACGCCGGCGGGGTCGAGGCCGTTCGTCGGCTCGTCGAGGAAGACCAGCTCGGGGTCGCCGATGAGCGTGTAGGCGATGCCGAGGCGCTGCTTCATGCCGAGGGAATAGGTGGCGAACTTGTGGTCGGCGCGGACCTGCAGGTCCACCATCTTGAGCAGGCGGTCGATCCCTCCGGACGTGACCTGGCCGCGGATACCCTGGAAAAAGCGGAGGTTGTCCCGGCCGGACAGGAAGGGGTAGAAGGCGGGCATTTCGACGATGGCGCCCATGCGGTGGAGCGCGGCCTCGTGATGGGTGGCCGTGCCTTGGCCGAACAAGCGCATGGTGCCGCTGGTGGGCGCTACGAGCCCGAGAAGCATGCCCATCGTGGTCGTCTTGCCGGAGCCGTTGGGCCCCAAGAGCCCGAAGACGCCGCCGCGCGGCACGCTAAACGAAAGCTGGTTTACGGCGATCACGTCGCCGTAACGCTTCGTTAGCCGGTCTACCTCAACGACCGTTGGTGCCGTGTCCACAGCTTGGCTCCTCTAGTTACGGACGAATCGAATGCTTCGTAATGGTACCTCAATGGCTGGAGGCCACCAATGGGGCGTCTAGGCAGATTTCGATCGGATAGCTGGCCGA
>JBJKQC010000254.1:0-5850 GCA_046705745.1 Dehalococcoidia bacterium | reverse complement strand
TTTCTCGCCAGCGAGACCGTCCGGGAGAAGGTCTTTCAGCTCTACGGCGATGAGGTGCCCTACGATGTTGCTGTGGAGGTGGATGAATACGAGGAACGGGAGGACCGGCCGGACTTCCTGCGGGCGGTGATCTACGTGGACAAGCCATCCCAGAAGGCGCTGCTCATCGGCAGGGGCGGGCAGGCGCTCAAAGAGGTGGGCACGCTGGCCCGGCCGGAGATTGAGGAGCTGGTCGGCAAGCCGGTCTACGTGGACCTATGGGTGAAGGTCAACCCTAAGTGGCGCCGCAAGGCAGGGTTCATCCAGCGCACGCTCTAAGCGCCGTCGGCGCCTTTGCCCCGCGCTTCCTTGCCCGCCTTGCGCTCCAGCACCTTGATGGCCGCCGACGAGTCCTCGCCCCCCAGGCCAGCCTCTAGGGCCTCTTGCCACAGCCGTCGCGCCGTGTCGAACATGGGCGTCGGCGCTCCGGCGGACTCCGCCAGCGTCTTGATGACGCCCTGTGTCCGCGCGAGGTTCCTGACCATGGATGTGGGCGTGAAATCGCGCTTCAGCACGTCCGGCGCGGCCCGCTCCCACTGGCGGCTCCCGCCCGAGGCTGCCTTCACTACTTCGAACAGCGCATCCAGGTCCACGCCGAGGCTCGCGCCCAGCATCAGCCCTTCCAGCGTCCCGGCGAGGTTGATGTCCTTCATCAAGTTGTTGATGAGCTTGGTGGTGTTGCCCGTCCCCACCGGACCCATGCGGTAGACCTGCTTGCCAACGATTCGCAATACCGGTAGCACCTGTTCGAAGGCTGCCTCGTCGCCACCCACCATGATGGTCAGCTCGCCTCTCGCCACGATGGCCCCGGTGCCCGACACCGGCGCGTCCAGGTAGGTCACGCCCTTGGCGGCGCATCGCTCCGCCAGCTCACGGGCGGCTTCCGGCGGCACGGTGCTGTGGTCCACCAGGATCAGGCCCTGATGCGCCCCCTCCAGCACGCCGCCGGCGCCCGTAATGACCTCGCGCACCGTCTCCACTCCGGCCAGGCACGTCATGACCACGTCGGCGCTGGCCGCCACCTGGGCGGCGGAAATGCCCCGCTCCGCGCCCATGCTGACAAGCTCGTCCACCTTGCTCTGGCTGCGGTTGTGGACGGTCACGGGGAGGCCGGCCTTGACCAAGTTGACGGCCATCGGCTTCCCCATGAGCCCCAGGCCGATGAACCCGATACGCACGCGTCCTTGCTCCTCTGGGCTGTTTCGCGCCTGAGGATACCCGACGACGGCCACAGCGGCTATCATGCGGTCAAAATGCCCTTTTGGCGCGGTAAAGACGGCGCCGCCGCAAGGAGAGATGAATGCTGTATCGCAAGCTCGGCACTTCCGACCTGAACGTCTCGGTCATCGGCTTGGGGACCAATAATTTCGGAAATCCCTCGCGGATCACGGACCCGGCGCAAAGCGCCAAAATCATCGATGCCTGCCTGGACCATGGAATCAACCTCATCGACACCGCGCCCTCGTACGGGCAGGGCCAGAGCGAGGTCCACATCGGCGAGGCGTTGAAGGGCCGCCGGAAGGAGGCCCTCATCGCCACCAAGTTCGACTTCTCGAAACAGGAAGGCTCGGTTCGCGACCACATCCTCAAGAACGTGGACGTCTCGCTCAAGAAGCTCCAGACAGACTACATCGACCTCTACCAGATACACGCCCTGCCGCCACACATCTCTCACGAAGAGGTCTTGGAGCCCCTAAACGAGCTGGTGCAGCAAGGCAAGGTCCGTTACATCGGCGAGTGCAACTACGCTGGGTGGCGGCACGCGCAGGCCGACTGCGTGGCGGTCGGCAAGGGGTGGGCGCACTTCGTGTCCGCCCAGAACTACTACAACGTCATGCGCCGGCAGGCGGAGCTGGAGCTCCTGCCTTTCTGCACGGAGAACAATATCGGCTTCCTCCCCTACTTCCCGCTGGCCGGAGGCTGGCTGACGGGCAAGTACCAGCCGGGAGCGCCCGCACCCCAGGGCGCCCGGCGCATGGTGGGACAGCTTCAGAAGGACGAGCGCGCCCATGCCGTCCTTGGCGATCTCACCGCGTTCGCCGGTGAGCAGGGGCGGAGCGTCTTGGACCTGGCCTTCGCCTGGCTGCTGGCGCACCCGGCCGTTAGCTCTGTCATCGCGGGCGCCATGAACCCCGAGCAGGTCGCCGCCAACGCCAAGGCCGCCGACTGGCAGATGACCCAAGAGGAGCGCGATGCCGTCGATGCCATCGCCGCGTGGGACGGCACAGGCGATGAGATCGAGGGCGGCGGGCCCGGCGGCGTGAAGCCCCGCCGGTAGCTGGGGCTTTCGCTTCTCCTCCACACTTATCGACCTCAGCATCCCCCTCGTCGGAAAGTGGGAACGGATGCTGAGGTCGAATGCCGTTGAGCTACGTTGAGTGCTGGTGATGGCTTGTGATGCGCGGCCATACGCTAGCGCATGCTGCCAGGCTCACCGTCCGTTTGTCTTGTCCGGTCATTGGAATCAGAGCGGTCCCTGCCAGAGCGTTCGAAGGGGGCTGTTGAACGGACGGGTTGCCCAGCGCTACTCACGGCGTTCTCTTCGGTGCCCGCCCGGCGCCCCCTCAGCGCTCCTTTGACCTTGGCGCGGCGGTGTCCTCGACTTCGCTGCCGTTAGCCTTGCCCGCACTCGACAGCGCTTGGCCGCGCTTGCCGGAAGAGACCTTTCCAGGCCACAACGGTCCCACGGGTAGCCGGTAGAGCCGGAGCGATGTACCAAATACCCACAGGAGTGTGGAGGCGAAGAATCCTCGCTCCAGCGCGCCGCGCCATTCCGGGAAGACGCCGAGCTGGAACGGCAGCATGAAGACGACGGTCAGTAACCCCAGAAGCAGGGAGTAGCGCCGCCAGTGCTGCCAGTCGGCGACATTCCGGAGAACGTAGGGCGTGACGAAGCAGAGGGCGAGAATGCCCACGAAACCGACGCGGGCGACAACATCGTGCATGGCGTCGCCCGTCAGGGTCCCGGCCGCTATTCGCTCGTCTCCCACGCGGTAGACCGCCGCCAGCACCCCTCCGGCCCCGTACAGGACCACGAGCAGCCACAGGACGACCCCGCCGACGCGGGAGGGGGTAATGGCGTAGAGCAGCGGGCCGAGTGGCTGCACCAGTAGGCAGTACAGCACGAAGGATGTGTTGACCAGCCACCAGTAGGGCTGGCCAACGGCGGCGAGTCGGCTGACGGTTAGGCGGACCGAGCTGTAGTCCGGCGTCAGCAGCGTTGCGGCCGTGGCCAGTACAACGAAGGAGAGTGGTGCCATCATCCCACTGATGGCCATGAGCCGGCGCGTGCGAGGAGAAATGATCATGTCGGTCCCTTGGGAGGATACGCTATGCCGGCTGCCGCATGATATCTTGGCATGGCCCCGCGGTGACTCGCCCTTTGTCATGAAACCTCCGTAAAGTGGCAGACTGCGGTTGATATAATTGGCGAAGTGACACGCACGGAGCGGGAGCAATTGGAGGTGCTGATTGCCGGGGCACGTGCGTTGGGCTTGGACCTCACGCCCGTGCAGTTGGAGCAGTACCGCCGTTACCTCCACGGGCTTGGCTCATGGAACGCCCGTGTGAACCTCACGTCTCCCGCGGCGTTGGCCGACGCTGAACGAGTGCACTTTTTGGACTCGCTCACGCTGGCGCCGGAGGTCCGGCGGCTGTTACCGGAGGGCGGGAGGTTGATCGATGTTGGTTCGGGCGGGGGGTTCCCGGGCTTGGCGCTGAAAGTAGCTCTGCCATCCCTGCGCGTCGTCCTTCTGGAGGCAACCGGGAAGAAGGCAGACTTCCTACGGGCGATGTGCTCCGAGTTAGAATTGGAACAGGTTGAGGTCGTAGCGGCCCGTGCAGAGGAAGCCGCGCACATGTCATCATTTCGGGAGTCCTTTGACATAGCCACTGCCCGCGCCCTCGGCCCCTTTCCCGTGGTGTTGGAGTTGACGCTGCCGTTCTGCAGGGTCGGCGGCACGCTGATCGCCCCCAGAGGGTCAGAGGCTCCACTGGAAGCAGCCCGCTGTTCGGCGGCCATCGAGTCCTTAGGAGGGGTCTTGCGGGAAGTACAGCCCGTGCGAGTCCCGGAATTGTCCGCCCAGCGGGCGCTTGTGATCGTCGACAAAGTAGTACGCACGCCGGAGCGTTTTCCCCGCCGGACAGGCATTCCCGCAAAGCGTCCCCTTGCCTGAGTCCGTCAGGGCTGGTCAATAGAGCGAGACCGTGGCTCAGACAGTGAAAGCAGCCCCACAGCAACCTATCTCACTTCGAAAAAGGTTCTTTTCTCCCCAGACCGCCGTGTCGTTTATCGCCCTGGGCGGGCTGGTTCTGTTGCTCACCACCGGCTTGCACATTGACTGGAGCCGGACATGGCAGACGGTGCGCCACATGAACCCCGCGTGGTACGTGGTGGCAATAATCGTCTACTACACCACGTTCATCTTCCGCGGCGCCCGATGGCGCATCCTGCTCATGAACGCGTCCCGCGAAAGCGGCGAGACCCCGGTACCCCCACCTTCGGTCCTTTACGCAGCGCGAGTCATTCTCATCAGTTGGTTCGCCAACTCTGTTACTTGGTTCCGGCTTGGTGACGCGTATCGCGCCTGGATCTACGCGGAAGATTCCAAGACCAGTTTTCCTGTTAGCGCCGGGACCGTGCTGGCGGACAGGCTCATCGATCTCTCCGTCGTGGGCGTGCTCATGGCGGTGGGTGTAGCGCTCTTGCTCCTGGGAGGGCAAATCCATCCTCCCCTCGTCTTGCTGATGCTGGCTGCCGGCGTGCTGGTGGCCATTTTCGCTGGGCTGGCCACCATGGTGCTCGCCCGCCGCTGGATCGTGCCGCTCTTGCCCGCGCGCATCGCCACCGTATACCGCAGGTTTCACGAAGGCACGATGGGCAGCTTTGGCCGCCTTCCACTGGTCTTTGCGCTGGGTGTCCTCGGCTGGCTGTGCGAGACCGGCCGCCTCTATTTCGTTACCCTAGCCATCGGCGTGCACATCGCAGCGGGCCTGGTACTCTTCGTCCCTATGGCCAACGGCCTCTTGGCCGCTATCCCCCTCACGCCGGGCGGCCTTGGCATCGTCGAAACGGGGATCAGCGGCCTGCTCGGGCTCCAGCTCGCCGTTTCCGTTGCCGTGGCGGTCGCTCTGGTTGACCGCACGATAAGCTACGTAAGCATTATCATCGCCGGCGGCATCGCATTCGCCATCCGGCAAGTCCGCGTCGCTCGCGCCACCACGCCCGGGCCAACGTGATACCCTGCCTCCGGTGCCAACCACCTTCCCAGGAGACCTTTCGTGATCAAGAACTGCCTTGGGCCTAGGCTGAAGACCAGTGAGCCCCTCATCGGTTCCTTCGTAAACATCGAATCCCCCTCCGTGGTCGAAATCCTCGGCCTCTGCGGCCTGGACTTCATTGTTGTGGACGCCGAGCATAACCCGATCCTTGCCCACGATTCCGTCAACTTCTATCGTGCGGCTGAGAGCGTTGGCATTCCAGCGCTGACGCGCATCGGAGAAAACACCCAGCAGGTCATAGCCAAATACATGGACGTTGGTTGCGCCGGCGTCATGATGCCGATGGTAAACAGCGGAGAGGACGCCAAGCGCGTGGTGGACGCGGTGAAGTACCCACCCATGGGCAAGCGGGGGCTGGCCGGCGTGCGCGCCACGGGGTACGGCCTAGACGGCCCGTTGGCATTGCACGTCGAGCAGGCCAACGAAAACTCCACCGTGGTCGTGCAGATTGAGACCCGTCAGGCGGTGGAGCGCGCCGCAGAGATCATCGGCACCGATGGTGTCGATGTGATCTTTCTCGGCCCCACGGAC
>JBJKQC010000253.1:0-4320 GCA_046705745.1 Dehalococcoidia bacterium | reverse complement strand
ACCAGCTTGGTCATGAGCGAGAATACCGCTTGCCGCTCCGCCTCCTGGGCGTCCATCCGCTGGATGTACTCGGCCACCCTGTCCGCCTCTCGCCAGTGGTGTCCGTAGCGTTCTTCCTGCTGATTCGTCGTCATCGTGGACTCCTTCCGTTACGCTTCGCCATCAAGGTTCTCGGACTCGACGGTATGTGGTGGAGATGTGGCGTGTCAACGGGCACGACTAGCGGGTCGAGGTCACGTTATCATAGGATGCGAAATCGAACGGGCTTGTGAGGCCGCCGTGGTCATAGGGAACGAACGCACTAACTGGTACAGCGACCATCCGCTGGCCTGCACCTGTGCCGAGTGCACTCGTCGCAGGGCAGACCGGCTGCGCTTCGACGAGCTAACGCAGGGAAGGAAGATCGGCCGCAATGAGCCGTGCCCTTGCGGGAGTGGCAAGAAGTACAAGAAATGCCATGGCGGCGTGTAGCCGCTTATTGAGCAGTGGTTGAACAGGGATGTTGCAGGTAACCGACGCCGCCAAGGCACAGCTCAGCGCCATCGCTCAGCACCGCGAGCTTGACCCCAACCAGTTTCTCCGCCTTGCCGTTCCACCCGTATGGACCGGCGAAGGCGACTTCGGCGTCGTCATCGACGAAATCGCCGTCCTTGACCGTACCGTGGAGTGGGACGGCCACACGGTGCTGCTCATTGCTCCTGAGGTAGCGGAAAAGCTGTCCAACGCCGTGCTGGACTTCAAGGAGCCGCCCGACGGCCCCCGTTTCACGCTCGACGTGTATTGAGCAAGGGACGTGTACTTATCGCCTGCCCGAAAGCCGCTCGCCCTGAGGCTCTCGAAGGGTCTCCCGAACGGTTTTCGGGCAAGCAATAAGCATGCCGCGGCCGTGTCCCGCGCTCTCCTGGCATGAGCGAGCCGGAGCATTCGGAGCAGGCAACTCTGGCTTAGCTGCGGCCTCTCCCCGGAGCGTCAGTCGGGCAGCACCGCCACGATCTCGATCTGCACCTTCATCCCTCCCGGCGGTGGGTCGTACTTGGCCGTGTGGCGGGCCGGGCGGTCGTGCTCGTCCGGGAACATCTCCAGCCAGGGCTCGTTCAGCGCCCCGCGGTCCTTCAGGTCGCTGAGGAAGCACGTCATGCGCACAATGTCGTCCGGCGAGGCCCCAGCGACATCCAGCAGTGTGCGCAGATTCTTGAAGCACTGCCGCGCCTGCTCGTAGACGTCTTCGCTCAGCTCGCCCGTCTCCGCGTTGATGCCCTGGATAGCCGATGAGTACAGCATGTTCCCGACGCGGGCCGCGAACGGAATGGGCGCGTTGTGCTTCACGCCGGGAATCTCATAGACCTGCCTTCTGCCCATGGACGCACCCCTATTTTTAAGACTCGGCCCGTCGTCATGCGGACCCGTGGCCGAACGATACCGCATCGAAGGAGTGGAGCGAAACTCCGCCAACGTAGCCCAACTAATAGTGGGGCTCAACCCTTCAGTCAAGCCCCACTGTCGATCCCACTTTCGATTGCGATTTGGCTAGCTTTCCCGCAGAGCCGACTTGACCTTCTGACTGAACTCCTCAAACGGCATCGGCCCGAGGCCAAGATCGTAAACGTCCGCCCCCGGCGCAGCTTTGCTCAAGGAGAGGACTTGCCCGCCATGCACGACCAATCTGCCTGATTGGGAAGAAACGAAGTAAACGTCCTGCGAAGGCGACTTTTTCAGGAATAGAACGTACTCGTCTCCGACTTTCATCAGAGGGTCGCCTTCGACGACCATCTTGCCCTCGCATCCGGTCTGATAAAGGGTGATTTCCTGGCCTACCTCTCCCTTCAATACAGAGCTTACTTTGAAAGTGAAGCTCGTCTTCTTGATAGGCGGCACATTGTAACCAGCCTTTGCAGCACCGGAGAGCGGGCCGTCGAAGCAATCGGAGGCACTGACAACGGTCCCCCTAACGATGATAGGTACATTTTGCGCCATATCATCTAGGGAGGCGTAGGCGTCAGCCCAGCTTACCTCAAGGCGCATCGGCTGGCCTTCCGCTGATGCCTGTGGAGCCCCGCAAGCCAGCGACAACGCAATAAGCCCGAACGTGGCAAGAAGCGGGACCATGTGACCTATTCTTCGGATCGCTGCAATCATGTCTCGACTCCTTTCTCCTGGTCCCTCGAGGTCGTGCCAGGGCGGGTCCAGGCTCAGTAGAGCGCTGCTACCCCGTCGATATCATCCTGCTGCGGCACATATATGTTGCAGTCGCTGAACCTTACGCCCGTACTCGGATACATAATCGCTGGAACCGTGCAGTCTGGGTCATCGTCAACATGGGCAAGTCCGAGCCCATGGCCAAGCTCGTGACCACTCACCGATTCCCTCTCAACCGCGCTATACCCGCTGGTGTAATGCGTATTCAGATACCCCACCGCATAGCTGTAGTAGCCCGTCGAGCCTCCTCCAGAATCAGGGGAGAAATTCATTATCCCATCCCAGTTGACGGTATCGTCGTCAACGTCGTCCAGGATAATGTCAGAGGTATCACAGTCCTCTGTGTAGCCGAATTCGGAGGCTGCGCTATCCCAGTCCGATAGGGATTGCAGCCAAGCACCAGGCGTGTGCCAGTCGTTAGTGTTTTGGAACACACAGATACCCATGTTGCCAATTCCGCCCTGCCACTTCCCTCCCAGGAAGTTGTAAGCGTGTGCCTGGCCAATGATCCAGACGCCTCCAGCGACCAGAAGCAGGAGCATGATGGCGAACCGGACTCAGCGCCCATAGGCTAGTATGCTTAACGAACTACGCATAAGTAACCTCCTTTTACGAAGGCATTTAGGCTATTTAGCCTAGTAATAGAAGCGTAGTTCGCTGAAATTAGGTTGCCGACTGTGCAATCTGTGCTATTTATCGGTATCGATTACACATTCGTCTAGTTAGAAATACCTATTCCAAGATTCAGGAGGCAGAATCCACTTCCTCATGGACTAAGACGACCGGAAGGCGCAATAAGTTCCCCGCTTGCATGATTCGCCCACAGTCCTTCCCTTGCCGCCGGCCACCATTGCCCATTATCGTGAACAGCACAGGCCATGCGAGGTGGGACCATGCTGACGCGTGAGGAAAACGAGACCCTGACCCAGGTAGGCCCTGGCACGCCCATGGGCGAGCTCATGCGCCGGTACTGGATGCCGGCGCTGCTGTCCGCCGAGCTTCCCGCGCCGGATTGCCCGCCCGTTCGTGTCCGCCTGCTGGGCGAGCGGCTGGTCGCCTTCCGCGATACCAACGGCCGCGTCGGTCTATTGGACGAGCTCTGCTCCCACCGTGGCGCTTCACTGTGGCTGGGCCGCAACGAGGAATGCGGCCTGCGGTGCGTCTTCCACGGCTGGAAGTACGACGCGGACGGCAACTGCGTGGACATGATGAACGAGCCGGACTCCGAGAGCTTCCGGCACAAGATCAAGCAACGCGCGTACCCAACGGTGGAGCTGGGGGGCATTGTCTGGACCTACATGGGCCCGGCGGACCAGCGCCCGGCCGAGCCCCGGTTCGATTGGACGCAAGTACCCGAGTCGCACCGGCACGTGAACAAGACCTGGGAGGAGTGCAACTGGCTCCAGGGCCTTGAGGGCGGTCTGGACACCTCCCATGCCCCCATCATGCACCGCAAGCTCCGTCCGGACACCCCTCTGCCTGGTGTCGACCTGAACACCGCCTTCGTGCGGGGCAAGCCTCCGCGCCTTGAGGTGGACCTGACGGATTACGGCTACTGCTACTGGGGGCTTCGCGAGCTAGAGGGTGACCAGCTATACGTCCGCGGCTATCACTTCGTCATGCCCTTCACCCAGATCCGTCCGGGCGCCGACTTCGGTGGCAACAAGCTCGTGGCCGGTCACTACTGGGTGCCCATGGATGACCACAGTTGCATGGTCTACAACTGGGAGTACAGCGTCAGCGGCATGCCGATGGAAGACCCGGAGATTGTTGCCAAGCAGCTTGGCACTTCCGAGGGCGAGCAGACCGCCAACTTCCGCAAGGTCCGCAATAAGGACAACGACTGGCTGATAGACCGTGGGGCCCAGCAGACGGAGACGTTCACGGGCATCTACGGCGTGAACACGCAGGACCACGCCGTCCAGGAAAGCATGGGTCTCATCTACGACCGGACCAAGGAGCACCTGGGCCCGGCGGACAAGGCCATTATCGCCGCCCGCAAGTTGCTCCAGCAGGCCGTCCGCACCGTTACCGACGGCGGAAGCCCGGTTGGCACAGCGCCGGCCTACTACCACATTCGCGCCGCCGACGGCGTCCTGCCCAAAGGGACGGACTGGCGCCGGG
>JBJKQC010000252.1:0-6908 GCA_046705745.1 Dehalococcoidia bacterium | reverse complement strand
GGGGGGGGGGTCCTGCCGGTGTTCGCCCTGGCCAACGCCGGCATCGCGGTGTCCGGCGACACGGCGATGGAGGCGCTAGCCAGCAAGGTGACCCTGGGGGTGTTCTTCGGGCTATTGTTCGGGAAAGTCATCGGCATCTTCAGCATGACCTGGTTGGGTGCCCGGCTCGGCTGGGGAACGCTGCCGGCGCGGGTCACCTGGCCCCAGGTCCTCGGGGTTGCCATGCTCGGTGGCATTGGCTTCACCGTAGCCCTGTTCATCTCGGACCTGGCATTCGCCGACCCCGCGGCGGCAAAGCTGGGGGTGTTCGCGTCGTCGGTGCTCGCGGCAATAAGCGGCTACTTGTTCCTCCGATTCGTAGCGGGCCGGAAGGCGACTGAGTCCGCGCGGGAAGGGTGAGGGCGGTCTCTTCGTGTCCCCTCTCGACCGGCCTTCTTCGACACGCTCCGGGCCCGTGGGATATGGCATTCAAGAAAACACGCCAGTCACAAGGCCTACTGTGGTAGCCTACGGAAACCGTAATCTCGTGATTCATTTCTCAATAGTGGAGGCAACGTTGGCTGACCGTACACTAGTCCTGCTCAAGCCGGACGCCATTCAGCGCGGTCTGGCCGGCCGCATCATCGCCAGGATGGAAGACCGCGGCCTAAAGCTTGCGGCAATGAAGCTCATGCAGATGACTGAGGACATTGCGCGCCGTCACTATGCTGAGCACGTCAGCAAGCCTTTTTTCAAAGGTCTGTCTGAGTTCATGAGGTCGCGGCCGATTGTGGCGATGGCGGTGGAGGGCAAGAACGCAGTGGAAGTGGTGCGGGCCATGGTGGGCGCTACCGACCCTCAGAAGGCGGCCCCCGGCACGATTCGGGGAGACTTCGGCGTTGACATCGGGCGGAATCTTATTCATGCATCCGATTCCGCGGAGGCGGCGGCAAGGGAACTGGCTATCTTTTTCGAAAAAGGGGAGATCCTGGACTACCCACGGGAGACAGACTCCTGGATAACGGAGTAGCTTGCTTTGCTGCCGCCCGCAAACCGTGCGCCCCGAGCTTGTTGAAGGGTCCCACGAACGCTTTGCGGACAGGGTTTTACTGAATGTGGAGTAGGGTCTTGCCTTTGGACCACACCTGCTCCAGGCGATAGTAGTCCCGTTTTGCTGTGGTGAAGATGTGGACAACCAGGTCGGGGAAGTCCAAGAGCACCCAGCCGGACTCACCGGTCCCTTCACGGTGGTGCAGCGGCAGTCCGCGCCGCTCGATGGCCTCGGTCAAGTCGTCGGCGAGTGAGGTTACTTGCCGGATGCTGCCTGCGGCCATGATGATCATGTAGTCCGCGAAGCCGCTCACATCGCGGATGTCCAAGAGGGTAATGTCTGAAGCCTGCTTGTCCGAGGCCACGTCGACGGCGTGGCGCGCAATGGACGCAACATCCACCGCCGCGCTTTTTCCTGATGTAGCCTCTCGGGTTGGCATCAGCCCCATTATAGGTGGATGCTGCCGCCGAGGGTACCGCTGTTGTTATAATTTAGGCCTAATCAGTCAAAGGGCGCGATGTGCGCAAGACATCTACTTCAATCCCCAAGAAGCTCGAGCTGGCGGCCTGGCATAGGCTGACCTTCCTTTTCAGGGCGCCATTCTGGACGTGGCTGGGGCAGCACCTCCGGTCCCGCTTCACCGTGGGACTGGCGCTGCTCGTGCCAATCTTGTTCAGCTATTTTATCCTGAACATCTTCTTCCACTTCTTGGACGGATTCCTCGGGCCTGTCTTTCACCACTACGGGCTGGACTTTCCTGGGCTGGGACTCATTGCGCTGATTGCGATCATCTACGTCAGCGGGCTCATCGGTACAAACCTGATCGGGCGGTGGTTCTTCACCAGCCTGCAGGAGGTGTTCCTCAGGCTCCCGATACTTCGGACCGTGTACTCGGTGGGACGGCAGCTCACGGATGCGTTCTCTGGCAATCACACCCCTACTGGGCTAAGCCGGGTCGTCGTGACTGAGTACCTGCACGCTGGCGTTTGGACCATTGCCTTCTTGAACGGCTTCGTGACGACGGAGGATGGCATTCTCCACGCCATCCTCTACATCCCGACAGCACCGCTTCCTAACTCCGGCTGGCTTGCGATGGTGCCCGCCTCACAGGTGTTCGATACGGACATCAACGTAAATACCGCTATGCGCATGGTTGTCTCCGGTGGCCTGGTTTACCCGAGCACCATGACGCGGAAGCCATTGCCAGAAGCCACTCTCGGCTGGACCAAAGCGTCCCCGGAACCCACGACATCGGGCCATTGACCCTCACGCCTCATTGACGCCGAAAGCTTCCACGCTCTCGTTTGTGAGATACTCGTTGGTATGACGCGTTATTCCGAAATGGCCAAGCCGCGGGTAGTCGTTGCCATGAGCGGTGGCGTCGATTCATCTGTTGCCGCCTACCTGCTTCAACAGGAAGGCTACGACGTGGTGGGTATCACCATGCGCCTGTGGTCCGCCGATGACGCGGTGCTGCCGGGGGAATCTCCTGCGGCTTCCGGAAAGCATCAGGGTTGCTGCTCCATCGACGACATTGAAGATGCGCGCCGGGTCTGCCAGACACTAGGCGTTCCGCACTACGTCCTGAACGTGGAACGGGAGTTCCGCGCGCACGTCATGGACTACTTCGTGGCGGAGTACCAGCGCGGCCGGACGCCCCACCCATGCATAGCCTGCAACGATCGCATCAAGTTCGACTTCCTCATGGCCAGGGCCGCCATGATGGACGCGGACTTTGTCGCCACTGGCCACTACGCGCGCATTCTGGCGCACCCAGACACAGGACGGCACTCGCTGCTGCGCGGGGTGGACCCAGCTAAGGACCAGTCCTACGTATTGTTTGGCCTGACGCAGGCCCGGCTACAGCGCGTGCTGCTGCCGGTCGGGGCCTATGACAAGCAGTCCATACGCGGCATCGCGGCGGAGGCGGGCCTGCACTTGGCGGATAAGGCGGACAGCCAGGAGATCTGCTTCATACCCCAGGGCGACTACCGCGAGTTCTTGCGTAGGCGGGCAGAGCCGCAGCCGGGCGAATTCGTGGATGTAGAAGGCCGGGTGTTGGGAACGCACCCCGGAATCGAATTCTTCACAGTCGGGCAGCGCCGGGGGCTGGCTGTCGCTTCCACCCAGCGGCGGTTCGTGGTGCGCGTGGAGCCGGATACGCGGCGGGTCGTGCTGGGCTCCGAGAGCGACCTGCTGCACCGGGGAGTGCGCGTGAGCCGGGTCAACTACGTGAGCGGCGAAGCGCCGGAGGGTGCGCTTCGTGTCATGGCGAAGGTCCGCTACAACGGGCGGGATGCCGCCGCGGTACTAGAGTCGGATGGAGCGGAGGCTATTCTGCGGTTCGACGAGCCGCAGCGGGCCATCACCCCTGGCCAGGCCGCGGTTTTCTATGAAGGCGACCGAGTTCTCGGCGGCGGCTACATCGAAGGTCCCGTGGACTGACATCGAAAGCCCCAGCCTCACTCTTTCCTAAGACTTCGGGTCCATAGTAGGCTTCCAGGACGAGTCCATCGCCTGGAGCTTGCCGTGCCGGGTCTTCCGCATCCCACACAAGACGAGGAGTTGCGTCTCCACGCGTCCGGGTTCGTCCGCGTGGCGGGGATTGACGAAGTGGGCCGGGGGCCTATAGCCGGCCCTGTCGTGGCAGCGGCGGTCGTGCTGCCGAACGTTACCGGCTACGACCATCCCGACTTTCCCCTGATACGCGACAGCAAGACACTCACGGCATCGCAGCGAGAGCGGGCGGCCCACCTCGTGAGAGCCCTTGCCGTGAGTGTGGGCATCGGCGAAGCGAGCGTACAGGAAATCGACGGCCTTGGCATTGTGCCGGCAACGAAGCTGGCCATGCGCCGCGCGCTGGACTGCTTGCCGGAGCCGCCCGACCACCTGCTGGTGGATGCGGTGCAATTGGACTGGCGCCGGCTCCCGTGTATGGCCATCATTCGCGGCGATGCCCAGTGTCTGTCAATCGCCGGGGCGTCAGTAGTGGCCAAGGTCCACCGGGATGCCATCATGTGCGAGCTGGACGCTCGCTATCCGGGTTATGGCTTCGCCAACCACAAGGGGTATGCGGCCGCGGAGCACCTCGCCGCCGTGGCCGCGCTTGGGCCGACGCCTGTTCACCGCATGAGCTTCTCACCCTTCCGGCCGTCGCTCTTCGACGGCGCACCGCCGGGCTCGCTGGCGAGGGGCGATGCCTAGCCCACGGGCCCGCCTCGGGACGCAGGGCGAGGCCGTGTGCGCCGCGCACCTGGAGCGCGCGGGACTGCGGGTCATCGAGCGTAACTACCGTTGCCGCTATGGCGAGATCGACCTGATTGCCGAGGACGGCGACACGCTGGTCTTCGCTGAGGTGAAGACCAGGCGGACGGTCTCGCACGGCACACCCGAGGAATCGGTGACGCCTCGCAAGGCGAAGCGTCTGGCGCTGACGGCGCTCCACTACTTGCAGGCGCGCGGCCAGGAGCAGCGGCCTTGGCGGCTGGACCTGGTCGCCATCACACTGGCCGCCAATGGCCCCGCGGCCATCACCTACGTTCGGGGCATCGAGCCGCCGACCCTCGACTGACCCCTTTACTCGTTCGCGGCGATAAACTCCCTGATCAACGCCCAAGTCTCCTTCGGGCGGCCGCGGAGAGCGTTGAACTCCGTATTGGGATAAATGGCGAGCCAGGACTTGGGAAGCAGTGCGTGCAACTCGCACGAGTGGGCGACTGGGTGCACGTCGTCGTCCACATCGCCGCGCATGATCAGGGCGGGCGCCTGGACCTTGGGCGCCACCTTGCGCAGGTCGTAATACTCTTGGAACTCCGGCTCCGCATGCAGCCGGACGTACATCTGGTTGACCTCCAGGGCGTCGGCGCCGTGGTAGCGTTCCAGCCGCGCGCGGGCCTCCGGCGTGATCCTGGAAGGGTCCGCCTGCTGGACACGGTGCCGGTCTCCTTCCGGATTGCTGTAGGCGATGGTGCCGTTGAGGACCAGTGTGCGGACGCGCTCCGGGTGCTCCATGGCGAAGCGAGTGACGATGCGGGTACCCAGCGTCTCGGCGGCCAGGTGGACGCGGTCGAGCGTCAGCGCGTCCAGGAACCCTCCGAGGTCTTCCACCCAGGACCGTGCGGTCACGTCCTTGGTGTGCTCGCTGTCGGCCATACCTCGAATGTCCGGCATGATCACCTTGAATCCCGTCGCGTGCTCGCGCATGTACGGCACCCACTCGCGGGCGCTGTCGAATCGTGTACCGGCGATGTACACCATTGGTGTACCGTCGCCGACCTCCTCATAGTGGTGCTTGTAGCCGTTGATTTGCAGGTCAGGCATAGAATAGGCGCTCCTTTAGATATTGCGCTCAAACCCTATCGCGAAACGGGCTGAACGGCTAGGCATCGCTGTTATACTGGCCTGCCCCACGTTGACGCCCCGCGCCGCCGCCGCCTACACTCGCCCCACAACGCCGTCTCAATAGGAGGTGCGCCCGTGGTCATGCAGTACGCCGCCATCCAGAAAGACGTCTCCAAGATGCGGGCCAAGCCCAACCTTGCCGACTATGATGCCACCCGCAAGTCCTTCAAGTGGGAGGACGTGGAGAAGGATCTGGACTGGTTGCCCGGCGGCGGGCTGAACCTGGCGCACGAGGCCATAGACCGCCATTGCCTGCACGGAAATGGCGCCAAGACGGCCATGATTTGGGAAGGTAAGAATGGCGAGGAGGAGTCCTACACCTACGACGACCTCCGACGGATGACCAACAAGTTCTCCAACGTCCTGAAGAACCTGGGCGTGGGGAAAGGTGAGCGCGTCTTCACCTTCTTGGAGCGCCTGCCCGAGGTTTACTTCACCGTCTTCGGCACCCTCAAGGCCGGCTGCATCATCGGCCCGCTCTTCTCGGCCTTCGGCCCAGACCCGGTAAAGGACCGTCTCGAAAACAGCGGCGCCACGGTGCTGGTCACGCAGCCCGACCTGCGCAAGTAGATCGAGCTCATACTGCCACACCTACCGGCACTCAACCACATCATCATCGTTAACAAGAACCAGCGCTCTAAGGAGCCGCTGGCCGAGGGTGACCTCGCCTGGGACCGGCTCATGGCAGAGGCCTCGGACGAACACGAGCCGCTATCGACCACGCGGGACGACTACTGCATCATGCACTACACCTCGGGCACCACCGGCAAGCCCAAGGGCGCCGTGCACCGGCACAACGCCGTCATCCAGCACTACCTGACCGGCAAGTGGGCGCTGGACCTACACCCGGATGACATTTACTGGTGCACGGCCGATCCCGGCTGGGTGACGGGCACCTCTTACGGGATGTTCGCGCCGTGGACCAACGGCGTGACGCAGGTCATCTACGAGGGTGGCTTTAGCCCACGTAAGTGGTACGAGGTCATTCAGAGGTACAAGGTCACGGTCTGGTACACAGCGCCTACGGCCATCCGCATGCTTATGAAGTCCGGCTCGGAGCTTCCCAAGCAGTACGACCTGTCGTCGTTGCGCTTCCTGGCTTCCGTTGGCGAGCCGTTGAACCCTGAGGCCGTGGTCTGGGGCGTCGAGGCCTTTGGGCTGCCATTCCACGACAACTGGTGGCAGACGGAGACGGGCGCCATTATGATCGCCAACTACGCCTCCATGGACATCCGCCCCGGCTCCATGGGCCGTCCGCTGCCGGGCATCGGGCCGGGGATCGTCGATGCCGTGGGCAACGAAAAGCCCAACGGCCAGCGGGGAAATCTGGCGCTGCGCGTCGGCTGGCCTTCTATGTTTCAGACCTACTGGCACGATGAGGAGCGCTACAATTCGCGCTACCTGCCCAACGGCTGGTACATCACTCGCGATGAGGCTCTGCGAGACGACGACGGCAACTACTGGTTCGTGGGGAGGT
>JBJKQC010000251.1:0-7491 GCA_046705745.1 Dehalococcoidia bacterium | reverse complement strand
CTGGCCGAGACCATCCACGGGAAGGACGCCCCGGAGGCGGAGCGCCAAGCGGTAGTCACGCACATGAGCAAGCTGGTCCCGGCGGAGATGGATGCCCCGCTGCGCATCCTAGACATCGGCAGCGGGTATGGTCCCGTGGCTGCCGCATGCCTGGACGCCTTCCCCAAGGCCCGCGCCATCGGCCTCGACATCTCGGACGCCATGATGGCCGCCGGCCGGGAGCGCATGGCGCGGTTCGGCGGGCGCTTCGAGTACATGGTGGGCGACTTCGCGGACGGCGTGCTGCCCGAGAATGCTGTCGCGGCGGGGCCTTACGACCTCATTGTCTCCGCGCGGGCCATCCACCACCTGCCAGCCGAGGGTATGAAATCGCTGTACGCCGACATCTTCAAGAACCTGAAGCCGGGCGGCGCTTTCTTTAACGTGGACGCAGCATCGGCGGAGAGGCTCTTCGTCAAGGAGATCTTCCGCCGCATCCATTTCGAAGAGCGCCCGGCGCGGGAGGAGCGGCCGCCCGGCGCGCCTCCGCCGCACTCCGTGAGCATGCACCACCACGACAACGCGACGCTGGCGCGGCATCTGGAGTGGCTTCGGGCGGCGGGTTTCACAGCGGTGGACTGCTTCTGGAAGCGTCTCAGCCTGGCGCTGGTGGGCGGGTATAAAGAGTAGTCGCGTTTGACCGTCCTCGGCGTGGCCGCCTACCATAGCTGCACTCTAGCCGTGCGAGGGGCCACGTGACCGAGACCCAGCTTCAAAACACCGTGCTCCACGATACTCACGTCCGCCTTGGCGGGCGGATGGTGCCCTTTGCCGGTTACGACATGCCTGTGCAGTACGAGGGCATCCTGGCGGAGGCGCGCGCCGTGCGGTCCGGCGCCGGCATCTTCGACGTCTCGCACATGGGCCGGTTTTTCGTGGTCGGCCCGGACGCCTGCGCGCTGCTGGACTGGGTGCACACGGCGGACATCGGCAAGGACATGCCGATCGGCCGGGCGCGGTACGGCCTGTTCTGCAACGAGCAAGGCGGCATCATGGATGACGGCATCATCTATCGGCTGGCCGCGGAACGGTTCCTGCTGATCGCTAATGCCGCCAATGCCCAGAAGATACTGGCGTGGGTCACGCGGTGGCGGGACGAGCGCTTCGAGGACGCGGCCATCGAAGACGTGACCCGCCAGGTAGCGATGATTGCGTTGCAGGGACCGAAGGCCATGGACATCATCATGTCTATCTCGGACTTCGACCCCAAGGTTACGCGGCCGTTTCGCATCGCAGAGCGGCATGTGCAGGCCAAGATTGCGCTCGTCGCCCACACGGGCTACACCGGCGAGGACGGCGTGGAGATCATGCCCGCATCCGAGGATGCGCCGCGGCTGTGGGACCTGCTCATGCAAAAGGGCGCGACGCCGTGCGGGCTGGGAGCGCGGGACACGCTGCGGCTGGAGGCCGCCCTGCCGCTTCACGGCTCGGACATCGACGAGTCCACCAATCCCATAGAGGCGGGTTTGGAGCGGTTCGTAGCGCTGGACAAGGGCGACTTCTGCGGGAGGGACACCATTCGGCAAGCGGCCAAGCAGGGCACGGAGCGCCGACTGGTCGGCTTCGAGATGGCGGAGCGCGGGGCAGTCCCGAGGGGACACGCGCCCATTCTCAGAAACGGCTCCGTTGTCGGTCAGGTGACCTCCGGCGGCTACTCTCCAACGCTTGACAGGAATATAGGCCTCGGCTATGTTCCCAGCGAGCTTGCGGCCCCCGGCACGGGTGTACAAATAGACGTGCGGGGCAAGCTCCTTGATGCGCAGGTGGTCACTCTTCCTTTCTACACACGTCCCAGATGAGTCGTTGCGGCTCCAGGCGCCCAATCGGCCCGCGAAACGCGCCTCATAAAGCTGTCTTCATGGCCCGGAGTGCACATGCCTCCTAACCTGGGAAACGGGAAAATCTGCTACCTTGAAATCCCCGCCGTCGATGTGGGTCGGTCGGCCGACTTTTACCAGCGTGTGTTTGGCTGGCGCATCCGGTATCGGAATGACGGCTCCATCGCCTTCGATGACGGTGTTGGTCAGGTCAGCGGCACCTGGAAGCTCGGTCGGCCTCCGGCGGCAGTCCCGGGCTTCATGGTTTACATTATGGTGGACAGCGTCGCCGTCACCATTGACGCCGTCCTCGCCAATGGAGGGGAGATGGTCCAGCCGATCGGAGCGGACGCACCCGAGATCACGGCGCGGATCAAGGACCCAGCCGGAAACGTGGTTGGCCTGTACCAGGAGCCAAGTCCTGGCCCCTGAAATAGACATGTTTCGAGCATTCTCCGAAGTCTGAGGTTTCAGATGGAAGTCCCCAAGGACAGGCGGTATTCCAAGGAGCACGAGTGGGCGTTGCCCGATAAGGACGAGACGGTCCGCGTTGGGATCAGCGAGTTCGCTCAGCACGAGTTAGGTGACGTGGTCTATATCGAGTTGCCGGCGGTGGGCGCTCAGGTCAAGCAGTTCCAGCAGATGGGCGAAATTGAGTCGGTGAAGGCCGTCTCGGAGGTCTACTCGCCCGTCAGTGGCGAGGTGGTGGAGGTCAATTCGGAGGTCGTCAAATCGCCCGAGCTCGTCAACTCAGACCCGTATAACAAAGGCTGGCTGGTCCGCGTCAAGCCCAGCGACGCGGGAGAGTTGAACGCGCTGCTGGACGCAACCCAGTACGAGTCGCTGATCGCGTAGAATACAAAGACTGCTCCACCATTGATCCGTATCAAAGCTTTTGTTGTCCGTTCCTCTGAGGCTCTCGAAGAGCAAACGAGCGTTGGGCTTCGCGAGTGATCGTCCAGGGTAATCGCTGTAGCGTTCAAGTGCCTCAGCACGAACGGGAACGACAGCATGCAGGAGTCCTCTTTGGCACATTCCTCGTTCACTTCACCGTATATCCCCAACACTGACGCCGACCGTGCCGACATGCTGAAGGACATTGGGGCCCGCAGCGTCGAGGACCTGTTTAAGGACATTCCAGCGGAGTATCGCCACCCACCGCTTCAGATACCGGAAGCGCTTTCCGAAATGGAGCTGAGGCGCGAGTTGGAGCGACTCGCAGCGAAGGACTTCCACCTTGGCGGCCACCCCAGCTTTCTCGGCGCGGGTGTCTACAACCATTTCTGTCCCGCCGTGGTGGGACCGCTGGTAACCCGAGGCGAGTTCCTGACGTCCTACACGCCGTACCAGCCCGAGGTCTCACAAGGCACGCTCCAGGGCACGTACGAGTTCCAGACCCTGACGGCCCAGCTCTTCGACATGGAAGTCTCCAATGCAGGGATGTACGATGGGGCGTCCAGCCTCGCCGAGGCGGCACTCATGGCCTGCCGAGTAACGAAGCGGCGCCGCGTAGCCGTGATGGACACCGTTCACCCTCACTACGCCGAGGTCGTGCGGGCCTATGCCATGCCCCAGGACATCGAGGTCTACACCATTACCCCGGACGCGCGAGAGCTGCGGCCAGAGACGGCCTGCCTCCTGGCGCAGTACCCCAACTTCTTCGGGCACATCGAGAACCAGCAGGCGCTCGCAGACCTGGCCCACGCGAATGGCGCCCTCTACTGCGTCTCATGCGACCCCGTCGCCATGGCCATGCTTAAACCGCCCGGGGCCTACGGTGCGGACATCGCCACGGGCGAAGGCCAAGCGTTGGGCGTACCCCCTAGCTTTGGCGGCCCTTACGTGGGCATCTTCACATGTCGTAAGACGTTTTTGCGCCAGATGCCCGGGCGGATCGTTGGCAAGACTCTAGACACGGAAGGCCGCACGGGCTACGTGCTGACCTTGCAGCCACGCGAGCAACACATCCGGCGCGAGCATGCCACGTCCAACATTTGCACGAGCACAGCGCTCATCGCCCTGTGGGCCACCGTCTATACCGCCCTCATGGGCAAGCGGGGGCTGCGCCACGTGGCGGAGCTGTGCTACCAGAAGGCGCACTACGCCGCGTCCCGCATCTCGGAGCTGCCCGGCTACCGGTTGCCCATTCAAGGCACCTTCTTTCAGGAGTTTGTCGTGGAGTGTCCGAGGCCACCGGAGGAGGTCAGTCTCGCGCTGGAGCGGGAAGGCATCATCGGCGGCTTCGACGTCAGTAATCGCTTTCGGAACGGGATGCTCTTCTGCGTCACGGAGGTGAATACGCGGGAGGAAATAGACCGGCTAGTGGCGGCCCTGGCCAACATTGGCGGAGGGAGGGCGTGACGCAGGTGCAAGACGCAAAGCTGACCGCCCCAGCCCACGACCGCCGCAGGCTGCTGATGGAGCGCAGTGTGCCCGGCCGGACGGGAGTTTCGCTGCCTACCTCGGACGTACCTGCCCAGCCGTTACCGGATGCCGCGATACTCCGCAATGATCTGGAGCTGCCCGAGGTGACTGAAGGCGAAGTCGTCCGCTACTTCACGCACCTCAGCCAGCTCAACTTCTCGGTGGACACCAACTTCTATCCGCTGGGAAGCTGCACTATGAAGTACAACCCCAAGCTGAACGAGGCCGCAGCCGGGATGCCAGGCTTTGCCATGGCGCATCCAGCCCAGCCACAGCGCCAGGTCCAGGGGGCGCTGGAAGTCATGTACAGTCTCCAGAGCTACCTGCAAGAGATCACCGGCCTGGCCGCGTGCAGTCTCGCTCCCCTGGCGGGAGCGCAGGGCGAGCTTTCCGGCGTGCTGACCATCCGCGCGGCGCTGGAGGCTCGCGGCCAGGGCCACCGGCGCAAGATGCTCATACCTGACTCCGCCCACGGCACCAATCCCGCTTCCGCGGCGATGGCCGGCTTCCACGTGGTCTCCATCCCGTCTGACGAGAACGGGAATATAGACATCGAGCAGGTAAAGCAGGAAGCGGACGCAGACCTGGCGGGCGTGATGTTCACACAGCCAACTACACTGGGCCTGTTCGACCGCAATGCGGTAGAGATGTGCCGCATCGTCCATGAAGCGGGAGGCCTGGTCTATGGCGACGGCGCCAACATGAACGCCTTGCTGGGCCGTGCCAAGCTCGGCCAGCTCGGGTTTGACGTCGTCCACCTGAATCTGCACAAGACCTTCAGCACGCCCCATGGCGGCGGTGGACCGGGCGCGGGGCCCGTCTGCGCCAACGAGGAGTTGGCGCAGTTCTTACCGGGACCCGTGGTCGTGAACCGCGACGATAGTCACCACCTGGAGTTCCCAGAGCGCAGCATCGGGCGGATTGGCAGCTTCCAGGGCAACTTCGGTGTGCTGCTGCGGGCATTCACCTACATCACGCTCCTGGGACGCCAGGGTATGCTGGACATCAGCGGCAACGCCGTGCTCAACGCCAACTACCTCCTCGCGCGGCTTCGGCCGCTGTTCGAGTTGTCTTTCGATCGATCCGTCATGCACGAGGTGGTGTTCTCCGCAAAGAAACGCAAGGGGGCCACTGCGCTCAACGTCTCGAAGCGCCTTCTGGACCACGGCTTCCACGCGCCCACTATGTACTTCCCACTGGTGGTGGCAGAAGCGCTGATGATCGAGCCGACGGAGACGGAGTCCAAGGAGACATTGGACGCGTTCATCGAAACGTTGGAAAAAATCGATAAAGAGGCCGCTGAAGACGAGGACTACCTCAATCACGCTCCCTATGAGACGCCCGTCTCTCGACTGAACGAAGCGCAAGCCGCGCGCAACCCACAACTCCGGTGGGAACCACCGGATACACAGTAGCCCTTTACGCCTATTGCAGACTGTCCTATGCTGCCGGGTGGTCCGCGATGGACGCGGGCAAAATTCGGGGCGATGACGCCCTACTTAGGAGGCGAACCTATGGTCGATATCGGCCAGGCGGCACCGGACTTCACCTTGAATAGTCATGACGGCCAGCAGGTGTCGCTCGGGCAGTTCAAGGGTCAGAAGTTCGTTGTGCTCTCTATCTTCCCCGCAGCCTTCACCGGAGGCTGAACTAACCAGACCGCCTCGTTCAACCGGGCTTTGAAGGAGTTCGAGGCGAGAGAGGCCCAGGTACTGGGTCTGAGCGTGGATAGGGCGGCTTCTCTGAAGGCGTGGGCCGCTTCGCTGGGAGGGGTTGCATACCCGCTCCTATCGGATTTCTGGCCTCACGGCGATGTCTTGGAAAAGTATGGCGTCTTCAACCCAGAATCGGGTTCCGCTAGGCGCTCCGTTTTCATCCTCGATAGGGACGGCACCGTCCGGTTCAAAGAGGTCTATCAGGGCGCAATACCAGACCCCAGGGACATTCTCGCGGAGCTGGACCAGCTGCGAAAGTAGACCGATAGTAGGAGCCTTGACGGGGTCCTTCGGCAAGCCGGGGACCCCGTCATCGTTGCAGCCATCGATGACAGAATCAAACGACCGCGCCAACTTCGACCGAAGAGGACCGCTGCGAGCTGGCGAGGCGGTCATTTTGTATGACCGTCGGAAACGGCGGTACCAGATCACACTCCAGCCGGGCGCCTCCTTTTACAGCCACCTGGGATCTATTCTCCATGACAACCTAATCGGCAGCGAAGAAGGCTTTCATGCCGTGACCAACCGCGGGCATCGCATGCTGGTGCTGCGGCCCTCATTCAGTGAAGCAGTCTTGGACCTGCCTAGGCAGAGCCAGGTCATCTATCCCAAGGACCTCGCAGCCATCCTCATGCATGCCAATGTCTTCCCCGGCGCCCGTGTCGCTGAGCTGGGTTTGGGCTCCGGCGCCATGTCGGCGGCCATCCTCAGGGCAATAGGACCAGATGGATCATTGACCACCTATGAGGTGCGACCGGAGATCGTGGCGGCGTCCAAAGCTAATGTGGCGGAGCTGGCGCCGGGCGCCACCAACCATACTATCGTGGTGGCGGACGCCTATGCGCACGGCATTGCTGAGCGAGGACTCGACGTCGTCATTGCCGACCTGCCGGAGCCATGGCGCATGGCGGAGGCGGCAGCTTCCGCGCTCCGGCCGGGAGGCACCTTCCTCGGCTACCTCCCCACGGTGCTGCAAGTGCATCAGTTCGTCATGGCGCTGACGAAGGACCCAAGCTGGCGGCTGGTGGAAACGGTGGAAGTGTTGGAGCGGCCTTGGCACGTCACCGACCTCAGCGTGCGGCCGGAGCACCGGATGGTCGCTCACACGGGTTTCATCACCACGGCGCGCCGTTGTCTGCCACCGCCGGCTGCCGAGGCAAGGCCGCCTGCAGAAGTGAAGGCCGATTAGGCCACGGAGGGTCGCCGATAGCGCCCGATTTGGTCCCGGAAAGGGCCGGGCATTGTCATCGAAGCAGGTCCTCCCACGTGGGCGTATTCGAAGGCTCCGCCGGCCCGGCCAAGGGCATGTGACGCAGGGTCGAGAGTGGCGCCAGGCCGAACGGGACACGGTTAGTCCCACCGAACCCCAGCAGTGGCGCCGCTGGAGCGTTCTTACGCAAGGCGAGCACCTTGAACGCTCCCATACCCTCTGGGTCGATGAGCACATCCATGGAGCGCAGGTTCGCCTCACGAATTGCTGAGGGAACCTCACTCCG
>JBJKQC010000250.1:0-6052 GCA_046705745.1 Dehalococcoidia bacterium | reverse complement strand
CAGTAGAAGACCGTGGCGACCACAGCCCAGCCGGCGAAGCCCATTGAAAGCGCAAGCACCCGCAAAAATCGTAGAAGCATCCGCCACCCCGCCTCCCATGATTGTTTTGCCGCAGGACATTCGCACTTTGTCTTCCTGATCACGTCCATTCCCCAGAAAGAATGGAAGGATGAAAGTGGGGGGCCGCGTTGAGGAACCGTTTCATCACCCAACCGCATAGACGGTAGCGGGAACCCTTTCCCGGAGCACCCGTCCTTGACGGCGCCACGTATCGAGGTCTTGGAGACTCCGTCTCCCCGGTAACCCATAAGCTGTATTTGCCTTGATCCCTGTGCCGGCTCCTAGGCTCCTCAGACCCAGGACGCGGAAGGGCTGTCCGCGTCCGTTTTGCCCTGGGCGCGCCATGCCACGATTTGCTTCTGGAACATTGCTTTCCCCCCTATTTCCTGGACGTAGCCGTCCCAGTAGAGCAGCTTGTAGATGCTGCTGTACCCATAGTGGGCAAGCCCATACAGCCGTAGCCGAGTGAGTGCCTCGGACACGGCTTTGAACAGGTGCACCAACAATCCAGTGAGACGAGGGCGGCCCATGCAGAGGAAGATGGCCCAGCGATAAGCGGGCCGTTGTTCATGGAACCAGCCTATGACCTCGGGCGCAACCTTGTACCCCTTCTCGTTGCCAAAGAGGGCATCGCATTGCCCATACAAAGACGCCGACCGGCACCATGAGTCGAACCCATGAAAGCCTCGGTGCAAGGTGCAGGCCCCTTCGGAGTAGTAGTAGGCCATGCCCTCATGCTCCAATCGGAAGCCTAACTCGACGTCCTCGCCGCGCTCCAAGCCGACATCGAAGCCGCCCACCCGTATGAAATCCTCACGCGGTATGGAGAAGTTGCCGCTGTAGAGCCGTCGCCCCGCTGGGGGGCGAATGCCTTCGGCCATTTGACGGTAGTGGTGTGTTAGGACTCGTGCTTGCCATATGTTCCACCCCCCTTGCGTTGCCACTTCGGACATCGGTGGGGGGAGGTAGGGCCCGAGCACTACTGCATGGGGATGCTCCTCATGCATGCGCAGGTGCTCAGCAAGAAAGGTCGCGTCCGGCAACATGTCATCGTCCAGGAAAACGAGAACCTCGCCGCGTGCGAGCTCCGCCCCACGGTTCCGCGCGCCGGCCGGGCCCGCCCTCTGCTGCTGGTACGCCCGCAAGGTGTAGCGGGTCTCCAAGCCCTGGACCATGGCAAGCGTTCCATCGGTGTCGCCGTCTACGATCACGACCACCTCGAATTTCTCTGGGCCGAGTGTCTGTGCGTTCAATGCCTGCAGCATCTCTTTCAGCAGGCCCTCACGCCCGTGAGTAGGTATTACGAGGCTCAGCTTGGGTCTTCCCATCAGAGCGACTCCTCTCCTTCGGTAGCTGGTTGTTGTGCGGACCCCATGCGCTTTCCCAAGGTGGAGCGTAGGAAGGCGAGGTCTTGGGCGTTCACTGTTCGCGTCATCAAGACCAACGCGCCATAGGCCACGACCCCAATCCCTATAAACTCGCCCAGGTCAAGGCCATGTCCTTTCGACGCGAGCACTGCTAGGGCCATTCCACCTGTAGAGACTGCCACTTTCCATGCGATGGCGAAGAGGTGCCGGTTGAACAGGCCCTTCGGCACCAGCCAGATCCCCACGATGACCATCACGCACTCCGATACCAGTGAGACCGCCGCCGCACCGATGCCGCCGTTACCGTAGGTGTGCTGAAACATGGGAATGGCGGCCACATTAAGGACAATGTTGAGCAACGCCGTGCCACACATGGCAACGGCCCACCGGTTCTGCCTGTCCACCGCAGCCGCGATAGTCCCCAGGAGCGTGAGCACTGCCGTTACCGGAAGGGTCACGCCCATTAGGGCCAATATCGGGACGGTATGCGAAAAGGATGGCGGGTACGGCAAGAATCTGATTAGTTCCCCGGATACCAAGGCGAGACCAACGCCCACCGGCATCATTACGAGAAGGACGACGCCGATGCTCCGTGAAGCGACCAAGGATGTCTGCTCGGCCTGTTCCTTGTACATGCGGGATAGTGTCGGCAACAGCGCGGTTGTGAGGACCACGGGCAGGAACTGGAGCGCCTTGAAAATCTGGAGAGCAGCCGCATGCCATCCGACGACTTCTTCATTGGCCAGAAAACGCAACATGACTGCGTCGGTGTTGGTGTAGATATTCAGCACGAACCCCAGGAGCAAGTAGGGCATGCCTGCCACGATCAGGGTCTTCATTCGGGTCTTGTCGAAGTCCACACGGAACCGGGTAAGCCGACCGACGTACCCAGCCCCCACTCCAAACTGGACGAGAGAGCCTCCTACCAGCACCACCGCATAGCCAATGACGCCTGCACCTGCCACAAGGACCGCAATGCCTGCTGCTGCGACGAAGACTTTACTTGCGATCTCCGGAAATGAAGCCCGGCCCATGGACTCCATGCCGAACAGGAACGTTGACATGAGTTGAGCCATAGAGGTGATAACCATGTAAGCTGCTGCTAGGTACATCACCCAGCGCGCGGTCTGGGAATAGCCGGACACCTCTGTGTAGCCGACGATGATGGCCAGAACGGCAATGGCGAGCAGTAGCCGTAGCCCTATCGAGCTTCCCAGATACGCGTGCACCTGGGAGCGGTCTCTGGCGATTTCCTTTATCAAATACGGTTTGACGCCGAGTCCGACTCCCACGGCAAACAGGGACACGAACGAGATGGAAAACTGCACTTGGCCCAGGCCCTGCGCGCCCAAATAGCGCGGCAAGAACAACACAAGGAGCGCGTTTGCCGCCCAGATGCCGAAGTAGCGCCCCAACAGGATGATGCTGTTGCGGGCAACCGTATGGGAATCTCGCTTGGCCCCTTGGCTAATAGACGCCATCAATAAGCGCCTCTCGCCATAATCATGGCAGGTATCGTCTTGAGCAGGATCTTGAGGTCCAACGCCAAGGACCAACTGTCTGCGTAAGTGATGTCCATGTCCACCATTTCGTCGAAGGAGGACGTGCAGACGCGCGTTACCTGCCAAAGACCTGTAATCCCTGGGAGAAGGTCGAGGCGGCGCCGCTGCCAGGGCTCGTACTGCAATACTTCGTCAGGGAGCGGTGGCCGGGGGCCGATGAGGCTCATATTGCCTTGGATGACGTTTACCAGTTGCGGGAGCTCGTCCAAGCTCAAATGCCGGATGAACCTTCCAACCCGCGTGATGCGGGGGTCTTCCCGGATCTTGAACATGGGTCCACGCGCTTCATTTGCCGCCATGAGCTCGGCTTGTATGGTCTCCGCCCCTGCATACATGGAGCGGAACTTATACATGAGGAATGTCCGTCCGTATCGCCCGACCCTCGTCTGCTGGAACAACACCTGGCCGGGCGAGTCAAGTTTGATTGCGAGCGCGATGAGCAGCATCAACGGTGAGGCGATCAAGAACGCAATGGAGGCAATAGTTATGTCCAAGCCGCGCTTCACCATTGCGTATTGCCACGATTCATGTCGTGCCTTCAGGCGTACTGCGGCGAGACCCTTGCCCAGCGTTCCAATCCGCGCCGAAGACGGCCTGCTGAGCAGTGTGGGCAGGTCGACGTATATAGAGGCGGTGCTTGGCAAGAACTGGCGCACCGTGTCCTCTACGGAATGAAACTCATCTGCGGGGGCGGCGATGAGGAAATCACAGCCTTGCCCGGCGCTGGCCAAGACTTCCTGCAACTGTTCCGACACCTCCGTTCTGGAAGAGCGGGGAGCGATCACCGCCGGCTTCGAGTTGACATCGGGGACCTCGACTGAGCCGATGACCCGGCAAGGGTTTCCAGGGGCAGAAAGAGCTTTGGCCACCGTGCCTATGGAGGAGCGCGTGCCAATGATGATGAGGGGCCGTTGGCCGATGCCACGTTTGCGCAAGGCGCGGACCAGCGGAATGGTTACCACCCGGCCCACGGGCATCAGCACCACGGCGGCGGCCCAGGCCGCCATGCCGTAAGAAGCTGCCTGCACCGACTGGGTGCGATAAACGACCAAGACCCCAAGAGCCATCGCGCCAAAGGACAAGACGCCGAACGTTCTCAGCATTACGCCCGCCAAGGAGTTGACCACCGCCGGCGTGTACGCCCCGGCTAAGACTAGTCCGGCAAGCAGAATCGGAAGGACGAAGGCCCATGGAATCGAGTATTTTGTTTGTCCAGATGGGAGCCAAAAGGCCCCTGCCTTAGGTGCTATTAAAATGGCCAGGCACATGGCCAATGAATCCGCGATTATTAATACTGAAACCGAAATTATGCTCTTCCATTTTTGCGTTCCATGCAGGGCGTTACTGGAATAGACAGGTTCGACAAATGGCTCCGTTGCGGCGTCAGAATCACTGAGAGGATTGAGGATACGTTGCGTCACAGAGCTGTCTCCTTATCTGAACGGATTCAGGGAGAATGATTTCCGAAGTCCGCATCACAAGTGCGGGAAATAATGCGAACAACTACTAGGAAATAATTCCCCAAATCCAAGAATGCAACAGAGCAAAGATCGGTGACCGACTTAGACTCAAGAATAAGTACGAAACAGCCTGAGGGCGTCGTTCATCTTGAGCAAGGAATTCAGGCTCAAACGCCTAGATAAATTAAGCATAGGACGCAGCCGGATCACCACATTCATTAATCAATATACTTAGTAGAACCGCCCCAAATAAACCGCGACCGGTAAGTCACAATAATCTAGGCTTCTTGCACAGTCCGTGATTATTGCTAACTAGGCGGAAGAACGGACTCAGGAACGCTGAGTGCGTACCCAGTGTGCGGAACCGGGAAGCAGCGCGATGGCATAAATGAAAAGCTTCCATGCGATGAAAGCGGGTGCAAAGAGGAAGGCCGTATAGACCTGACGCGGCGCCCTGGCGGAAGCTAGCCCGATGGTGACATGAGTGCCCAAAGCGCAGAAGCTGAAGACGCTTGCGGACCAAAGCGGAGCGAAGCCGGTTGCAAATGCCACAGGTAGCATGAGGATGTTCAGCGCGGCGACGACGGATAGGGGCGGTAGCGTTTGCTCCAGCAGAATGTCCAGCTTCTTGTAGCTTCCATGGCTGACCGCATCCATGAGGAGCTGAGGTCCCCGCCGCAGCGCCAATCGCAGTCTCCCTCGCTCCCACCTCAGGTTTTGGCTCTTGGCCTGGCCAAGAGATGCCGGCATAGCGCTGATAACCGTCGCTTCAGGCGCGAAGCCGACATATATCCCCTTGCTGGCCAGCGTGAGCTGATATTCGATATCCTCCGCAAGGGAGTAGGCAGACCACCCGTTTGCCTCGATTACCTCACGGGCGAAGGCCATGCCAGTCCCGAAAAGCCCGCAGGGGAGGCCCAGCACCGCCCGGCCGCGTGGCCGAACGTAGTGTTTTAAAACAAGGGCGGCGAACCGAAGAGCCGCCACAGGGCGATCGAGTGAGCGGGAAGCGGTGTAATAGGCCTGCACGGCCCGATGTCCTGTCCGGAGCCTTTCCGCAAGGGCCTCTAGGAAATTTGGTGACACTTCGCAATCGGCATCGACGAAAACGTACGCGTCATAGGACGCCCGCCGGGGCCCGACACGCTCTAGGAGCCATGCCAACGCGTACCCTTTGCCCGTGCCTGCGCCTGCCCGCCGTTCGTAACAGAAAGCTCCCTCGGCTCGCGCGACGGCTGCTGTCGCGTCCGAGCAGTTGTCAGCCACCACGAAAACGTCATAGCAGCCGGAAGGGTATGTTCCAGCCTTCAAGCTGGCTAAGAACCTGGGCAGGAGCGCTTCCTCATTGTGGGCAGGCACCAACACGGCCAGCCTCAGACATGGTGACGTTGTCCTGGTGGCCTTGGCGCGTCGGTAGAAGAGGCTGCAACAAGTCAGAAACAGCAGGTAGAGAGCCGCGAATAATAGAGCCGCCTGGAACCCCAGGAGGACGATAAGCCAAGGCTCCATCATTCTACCTGGAGGCTTTCGTCAATACAGCGTCGGCGTATGGTGCTTACGGCGGTTAGCGCTATCGTAGGAATGTCTTGGAGGAGGTAACGCT
>JBJKQC010000249.1:0-3570 GCA_046705745.1 Dehalococcoidia bacterium | reverse complement strand
AGCTGTTCCGCTACGGGCTGGGCTGTGCTCATGCTGATGGCGAAGCCAAGGCCCTCTGCCTGCTGGCCGGAGGGAAGCTGCCCGGCGATGATCGCCGTGTTGATACCGATGACCTGGCCCTGCAAGTTGAGTAGCGGCCCACCGCTATTGCCGGGGTTGATGACTGCGTCCGTCTGCACCAGGTCAGATAACGACTCCGCCTGGGTGTCCGTCGAAGCAGGGATGGAGAGCGAGCGGTGCAAAGCGCTCACCACGCCCACTGTCACGGACCCTGTGTATCCGAGCGGGCTGCCTATGGCTATCACCCAGTCTCCAGGCCGCATGGTCTCGGTGTTACCGAGCGGCAGCACTACCATGTTCTGCACCTTGCTAGGGTCTATCTTCAGGACGGCGAGGTCATCGGTCGGGTCTGTCCCCACGATGTGGGCTGTCTGGCTCGTGCCGTCCGTGAACTGCACCTCCACTTTGGTCGCGCCTTCTACCACATGATTGTTGGTCAGAATGTAGCCGCGCTTATCGAAGATAACCCCCGAGCCCTCTGCGGTGCTCGTCTGCAACTGGCCGAAGAATGTCCTTTGCTGGATGGTGGAGAGGATGTCGACCACTCCCGGTGCCACCCGCTGCACCACGTCGGCCACGTCCGGCAACCCGGTGACCGTCGTTGTCGTACCGGGGGCGCCTGCCTGTCCACCGTAGCTCGTGGGATTGCCGTTTGTTGACGATGGCGCTGGCGTAGACGTCCCTGCGGGTGTGGGGATGACAGTCGTTCCGCACGCGGCCAGGCAGAGCGATAGAGCACCAAGGATGACGATGAGAAAAACGCCGCGATTACGCATTGACTCTACTCATTTCCCCGCCCCGAAGGGCGGTCTGAAATTTCCGGGTTCCTTCATAGGGGCGTCCAATCTGAACACCCTTACGAATGTTGGATGCCCCTCCAAAACGCCTGCCGCTGGCTACAACTCGGAGATGGCCGATCGCTGGAGCTCCGTGAGCCGCTGCACGCCGATCTCCGCCAGTGCCAGCAACTCCTGCATCAGCGTTTTGGAGAAGGGTTTCTCTTCGCCCGTGCCTTGGATTTCCACGAACTCTCTACGGTCCGTCATCACAACGTTGCAGTCCACGTGTGCCCTGAAGTCCTCTTCGTAGCACAGGTCCAGCAACACCTCGTCCGCCACAACTCCTACGCTCGTGGCTGCCACCGCCGCCGTCAGCGGCACCGAGTGCAGCACTCCTTGCCGTACCAGCGCCAGTAGCGCCTGGTATAGCGCAACATACGCACCCGTGATGGAAGCCGTCCGCGTTCCACCGTCCGCTTGCAGCACGTCGCAGTCCAGCGTCACCGTTCGCTCGCCCAGCTTGGAGAGGTCCGTCACCGCACGCAGCGATCTTCCGATGAGCCTCTGGATCTCCATCGTGCGCCCGCCCGTCGCGCTGCGCTCGCGCGATGTCCTGGACAGCGTCGAGCGCGGCAGCATACCGTACTCGGCTGTCACCCAGCCACGGCCTTGCCCGCGAAGGAAGGCCGGCACCCGCTCCTCGATGCTCGCTGAACACACTACCTTGGTCTGCCCCGTCTCAACGAGTACGGAGCCCTCGGCGAACTGTTGAAACCCCAGCGTGAATCTGGTGGGCCGGAGCTCGTCATTCGCCCTGCCATCAATACGTGTCACTCCTGCTCCCTCAAAAGGACTTCGCGGTGCCGTTGCCAGTGCCGCCATAACAGTATACTGGGCGCCTAGACGCCATCGCTTGCAGCTTCCTCGACAATCGCCAGGAAATAGTGTCCGCTGGCAGGGCGGCGAGGGGTGCAGCGGACCGGCGGCAGGCTCACGGCTCCTTTTAGACCAGCTGCTGACCACTTAGACCAGCATACTGTCCACCGGCTCGTAACTCCGTGCCCGTTGCGTGACCAGTTGGAGCGCCCACACTCCCGTGATGATGACGTGACCCACGGTGCACCAAAGACAGATAGTCCCCACCACGATCAACTCTACGTAGATCAGATAAAGCACCATCAGCATCCCCGCGATGCTCCATGCCACGCCCGCGTTGGCCAGCCAGTGCGGCTCCGCCTCTCGCATTCGCAGCGAGACCGCTGCTAACCCCGCGACCACCACGAACCACACGATGCCCAAGACGCTCACGGGAACGCCGAGGAATATGGACTCCGGGCTGGTCAAGACCCGCTCGCAGTTGATGATGCCCGAGGCGGGGCATGCGAGGATGGAGTCGCCGGCATAGTGAACGATGGTCAGATAGACCATCACTCCCATGCCCATCGCGGCCAGGGCTAGTTGCAATGTGTCCCATCTGCGCAGGTTCATGACCCCGCTGGTGCTGGCAGGAGCTTCGCGGCTGCCTGGACGCCCGCGTCCTTGCAGACATTGGTAGGCTGCCCGCCGTCCTCCGCGCAGATGGTCGCCGTGATCATATTCGCGTTCGCGACGATGGACTTCCCCAGCTGGCCAGTGGGATTAGCCAGGGAATCGGCCGCCGTCTGCCAGGTCTTGCCTTGGAAAAGAGTCGGCGACAAAGAAGCGCCCACCCACAGGTATCGCTGGTTGATCAAGACGAACGGGATCGCGCCAGTGCTCTGCGAAGAGACGTAAGGTGGCGCGTCATACTTGTTGAAGAGCGTTTGCTGCTCGGTCGTGGGCGTCTCCAGCGGTTGATCGTTCCGGTCCGCGGTCTCGACCGCCTGCAGGTCCACGTATTGGCTGGTGTACGTGGACCCCTGGAACGTGAAGGTCGGTGTGTTCGGATCTTCGATCGAAGAAGATGAAGCCATCAGCTTCAGCCCCTGGAACTGGCCGAACCGGGAGAGCGCGATGATCAACGGCCAGCGCTCCGCAGCGCAGTAGGGGCAGAACTCGCCGCCGAGATAGAAGACCTGTGCCTTCCCACCGCTGACCGGATTTGTCGGGGGTACCAACATTGGCGCCGTGGCGCCCGTGGCTCCGGCGGAGTCCCAGGCCTGCTGCGGGACCTGCGTTAACGGATGCAGTACGGAGGACGGCACGGGCTGGCCGATTTGGGTCGAGTCTATGCCGTTGCTCTGGTTGTTGCTCCGCCCATTGACCACGCTCACTACGACAATGACCACCACCGCTACCACGACGACCGGCAGACTCCACAGCCAGATATTGCTGCCGCCGCGGCGTCCTTTCCGGACCTGTCTGCGTCTGGACGCCCTGTCGGCCTGTTTCTCGCGCATCAGACTCTCCTATGCGGGGGCCTCGCTTCGCCCACCGGCAAACGTTCGTGGCTATTTTACAGGGTCTTGGCTGGGAAACGTGAAAACCGGGCCTGGTCAAACAGGCCCGGTCAATACTCCTCGCTGCATTGCGGACTGCGCGACTATGGTGTCGGCAGGCGGAAGCACTTCGCCGCGTTCTCCCAAAAGAGCTTTCGCTTCACCTCTTCGCCCAACTTGCCCCACCCCAGTACCATGTCCACGGAGTCAGGGAAGCGGGACTCCGCGTGGGGATAGTCAGAGCTGTACATCAGCACCTGGTCGCCCATCAGCTCGTTCACCATCCGCACCATGTCCGGACCCTCGTGCAGCAC
>JBJKQC010000248.1:0-3739 GCA_046705745.1 Dehalococcoidia bacterium | reverse complement strand
CGGTCACGTTCAGCGACCGTCGCTGCCGGTCATCGCATAGCAGGCGCGATGTGCTCGGCCCGGGGACTGGGCCCGCCATAAACCCGCCGGGCCGGAAGCCGGGCCCCTCCTGGGCGCGCCATCCCTGCGCCGTCAGCAGCCGCTCCAGCGATGCCACCGCCTGCTCCGGCTCGCCCGGCACGTCCAGCACCACCTGCGAGTGAAACGGCACCGGCGAGTGCGAGCCCACCACGACGGCCCCTTGCGGCAGGGGCAGGTCCCAGTCCGGCGGCAGCTCTCCCACGAACAACCGCGGCTCTCCCAGCGGGCGGTACGGCGGCCGCAGGAACAGCCGCTCAACCAGGCGCCGGAACGCCGCTTCGGAAGTGTTGCCTTGCGTGGTCATCTCCTCGCCTCCCGTGTTCAAGCTGGGGTCAAGCTTCTGCCATTCCGCCGATCGGCCGTAGCGACAGTAGCCTCGGCCCTACCTGAACGCAAGTGTTTGCGTGGGCGTGGCCGGGGGCACGGGTGTGGGCGTCGGCGTTGGCCCTTGCGTGGATTTCGGCGTGGGTACTCGTGCTGGCCCGGAGCGCCAGACCCGCGTTGTGCGCGGCTCATGCGTAATTGGCGACTGCGCCGCCTCCGTGGCTGCTATCAGAGCGTCGGGCAGCGGGCGTCCGGCCGATGTACGGCCTCGCCTAGCCCGCTTTGGACCGGGCATCCGCCATAGTTCAATCATGCCATCTACCCATCGCCTTCTGCCATCGTATCGTGGTAAAATGTGGCAGTTGGCACCTGTATCCCCGTCGCTGGCGCTCACACCACCGTCCACCATTGAACCAGCCGGGGACGCCCGTAAAAAATTGTGTGAATGTTGGGAATCTTGATCGGTGTTTGCCTGCGCAGCAGGCCGTGAAGCCGTGGATCAAGAGTACCAGTGCCGTTGCAAGCGGGTATCTTGATCGAGCTTGTCGCCACCGCTTACTGCTCGCTCACCGCTTACTGCTCACTGGCCGCGCCGCCGGCGCCACGCCCCGGCAGTCCTCGTCCATCATGCGCGCCACCTGGCGCCCCATGCGCACCGAGTAGTTGGTGCCCCGGTCCTCCGGGTAAATCTGTGTGGTGTTCGCCAGGTACAGCCCAGGGATGGGCGTGCGGTGATCCGGGATTCGCGCCGAGTACCCCCGCGTGACGATGGGCTGCGCGGCGTCCACCTTGTGGTAGTGGTACTCCGTCACCCACGACTCATCGAACGCCGGGTTGACCCGCCGCAGGTGGGGCAGGTAGGTCCGGTACAGCTCCTCCGGGCTCATGGCGTACATGGGGTTCTCGCGGCTCAGGTAGTTGGTCAGGTAGACGATGTGTCCGCCGCCGTAGTGCGCCGCCGGGATGAAGTTCGTGTGCTCGATGATCCCCAGGAACGGCATCTGCCGGTCCCCCACGTACGTCCAGTAGTGCGGGCTCAGCGGGCGGTCCAGCACCAGTATGACCAGCACCGCCGCCAGGTAGGTCTTGTCCGTCAGCTTGTCCAGGTAATCGTCCGTCAGCGGCGGCACCAGCTTCGGGAAGACATAGGACGGCACGGTGGCCAGCACCATGTCGTAGTCCCGCCGCTCGGCCTCGCCGTCGCGGCTCAGCTTGACCTCCAGCCCTCGCGCCCGGCCTTCCTCCACCACGACACGCTGCACCGCCGAGCTGATGTGCACCTCGCCGCCCTGCTGGCGGACCCGCTCGCCCAGCGTATCGAACACCTCGCCGAAGCTCCCCGTCGGGTAGCCGAGCTGCTCCTTGAACTTGCCCAGCAGCCCCTCGCCGCGCGATGCGGTCCGCAGCGCGAACTTGTTCCACAGCCAAGCCATGCTGATCTGGTCGTAGTACTCGCCGAACTTGCCCCGCAGCATCGGCTCGAAGATCACGTCGGCCGCCTTGCGCCCTGCGTGCTGCCGCACCCACTCGATCGCCGTCTGCTGCTCTAGCGAGTGCCACTCCTTCCGACGCTGGAGCTGCAGGGTGGTCAGGCCCAGGCGCACGCGGTCTACGAAGGGCAGTGGGCTGAACCGCAGCAGGTCGAAGGGCGAGGTGAACTTCCATAGCCGCCCGTTGACGTAGTAGCCGACGTTTGAGTCGATCCACTTGAGCCGGTGTCCCAGCCCCAACTCCTCGATGAGCCCCGTCATGGCTGTGTCGCTGCGGAAGAGGTGGTGGTAGCCCCGCTCGATGGGCACCCCGTTCACGTCGAACGTGGACGCCTGTCCGCCAAGGAATGGCGCCCCTTCGAAGACCTCCGCGTGGTGGCCGCGCAGCTCGAGTTCGTATGCGGCGCCTAGGCCTGCCGCGCCACCGCCTATGATGCCGACTTTCATGATAGCTCCTCTTGGGGAGGTTCAGGTTCTCCGGCTTCCGGGCTGGCGACGGCCGCCACAGGCTCCGGCCTGCGCGGCACCCTTGCAAGCTGGCCCAGGGAAAGGCTCTGGCTGGCCAGGTACAGCAGCCCCCCGGCGATGACCGGCAGCAGCAGCGCTGCATGCAATACCAGGGCGTACGCCGACGCCGTCCCGCTGTTCACGCCGAGGAACTCCAGGACAATGGCGGCGAAGAACTCGAAAGGCCCCACCGAGCCCTGGGAGGACGGGATCGACGTGGCCAGGTTGGCTACGGATGTGACCACCAGCATCGCGGCCATGGTCGGCCCTGGGCCGCCTAACTGGTGCTGCAAGCCGAACGCCTGCGCCACGATATAGTACATGATGGCTTCCACCAGCCAGACCGGTATCGAGAGCAGAAACACCGTCACCAGGCGTTCGGGCCGGTGGAGCCCCTCGAACCCGTCCAGAAAGCGCTCGGCTAGGCCGTAAGCTCGCATGCCCACCCGCTCGGGCAGTCGTTGGCTCAGCCGAAGCGCTATCCGCTGGGACGTTTCCGGATGCAGCGCGATGGCGATCATGGTGCCAAGGACTGCCGCGAACGGGACTACCACGACCAGGCCCAAGCTCCACTCGGGGATGCCGATGGAATTGCTGACGTGTGCGGCAAGTCCGGCGACCGGTAGGAAGAACGCGGTAACGACTAAGAGGAAGAGCATCGTCAGGCCATCGAATACCCGCTCGATGACGATGGTGGCCAGGGCGGTAGACCCTCGCACCGGCTCTCGAAGTGACAGGTAGTAGCTCCTCACGAGCTCGCCCAGCCGCATAGGGAGCACGTTGTTGGCCATGTACCCCACGAGAAGCACAGGGTACAGCCGGTTCGTGCGTGAACGGACGAATGGTCGCAGCAGGTACCGCCACCTGAAGGCCCGGAAGTACAGCGATACAAAGTAAATGGCGATGGCCGGGACCAGGTACGCGTAGTTCGCCCTGAACAGCGCCGTGCGCATCTCAGAGAGATTGACTCGTTGAAAAAGGAGGAACAAGAAGATGAGCGTTACGAGCGCGCCCACCCATACCCGTCGGCTACCTAGCAATGACCATACTCCCCCGTCTCTGCTTGAGCGACACTTTCGTCAGTATAGCGGTACCCCCGCACCCGTCCCCAAGGCCGAAATAGGGTGACGCTCTTCTGTGAACGTCTAGGCTTTGTGTACTTGGACGACATAGGCCCGCTGGTCTTATTGGGCCCGGAGCGCCGTGCATCCCTGGGCCATAGGCGCCAGATTGTTGGCGACGTACACGAACCCTGTCGAGCTATACATGGGCGTACCTGTCCACTTTCTGGTGAAGAAATAGTCCATCACCTCCCGGACCGTTGCTCGGTCCGGGAG
>JBJKQC010000247.1:0-8618 GCA_046705745.1 Dehalococcoidia bacterium | reverse complement strand
CGATAGCAGGCCGACCGAACTCCACTAAGGCCACGAGCGCACTCACGGGGTTGCCCGGCAGCCCCAGGTGCGGGACTTTGCGACCGTCCGGAGCGTGCAACAACCCAAAGGCGATGGGTCTCGCTGGCCGCATGCGAACGGCCCAGAAATCGATGGTACCTAATTCCGCCAATGCGTCCTTCACCATATCGAAAGCGCCAGCGCTGACCCCGGCCGACGTCACCAGCATGTCAGAGTCCAGCCCACGGCGGAGCTTCTCGCGTAGGTCCTCCATGTTGTCTCGAGCAATGCCCAGGAGCACCGGATCGGCGCCCCATCGCCGGACTGCCGCTGCAATGCCGAAGGTATTGCTATCGAACAAATGGCCCGATGGCAACGTACTACCGGGCGCCTCTACCTCATCACCGGTCGCCAGAATCGCGATACGAGGTCGCCGCACCACCCGCGCCGTCGGATAACCCAAAGAGGCAAGCAGGCCAATGGAGGGTGGGTCCAGTGGCCTGCCCTTGGACAGAACGAGCGCCCCTGCGGGCGTGTCTTCCCCTGCGGGTCGAACATGGTCGCCCATTGCCGGCACATGCTTGATGGCAATCGCAGTCAAGGGCGCACCGCGCTGCCGACGCTCCAACTCGTCAGTCAACTCATAGGGCACAATGGCATCCGCCCCATCGGGCACCGGCGCCCCTGTAAGGATCCGGATGGCGCTGTGGGGGGCTAGGGGCGTGTCAGCCATCTGCCCTGCCTGCACCTGACCGATGACGGGCAAGGTGACCGGTGAGCCCTCGGATGCCCCGACAACGTCTTCGGCACGCACGGCGTAGCCGTCCATCGCCGAGTTGGCCAGCGCAGGGATGTCGAACGGCGCATGGACGTCGACTGCAAGCGTTAGCCCGTCGGCCTCCAGCAATGGCACGTCCGAGGGGGGTAGCTCGTAGACGAGGGCCAGTACGCGCTCCAACGCCTGCTCCACGCTCAACATATCTGGGCGATGTGGGTGAACATGGCGGTGTTCCGCGCTCCGGTGCCTATGGCGATCATCGTGATGCTGCGCCATACAGATGTCCTCCAGCCCTAAAACTGCGGGACTCACGAGAAACGCGTCCAACCCGAAGGACCAGACCATTCAGGAAGGCGTCCGGCGCTCGCGCTCTCGAAGAGGATTATCCCCGCAACGTCGCGCCCGTCTCGCGTTCCAGCCGCTTCACGATTCCTGTGACTGCCTTGGACACCTGGTCGGTGTCCAAGGTACCCTGCGGCGACTGCAATTCCAGCCGGTAGGCCAGAGACTTCTTGCCTTCCGGGAAGCCCTGTCCTGAGAACAGGTCAAACAGTGTAGCCCGTACCACCAGCCGGTCACTCTCGATGATGGCCCGGAGCCGATCAGCCGGCACAGACTCGTCCACAAGCAGGGCTAGGTCCCGAACCGCTAGTGGATATCGCGAGAAGGGCTGGAAGTGGTGCCGCAGCCAAGGCACTTGCCCGGCCAAGCGCGCGACGTCCAACTCGAACAAGGCAACGCGCTGAACGGGAAAATCAAAGGCGGCGATGGCGCGTGGGTGCAACTCTCCCATGACGCCAACGACAAGACCGTCGACCATGACCCGGGCGGTACGACCTGGGTGCAGCAGCGAGTCCTCCGCGCGCTCGAACCTTGCCCGCACTCCCAGACGCTCCATCAGTGACTCCACCGTCCCCTTGGCGTCAAAGAAGTCCATGTCAGTCTGCTCACGATCCCAGAGCGTGCCACCGCGCGGTCCCGCGTACACGCCAACGGCCATCTCCCGCTCTTCCGGGAGCCCGCCTTCGTCCGGCAGGTACACCCGTCCCACCTCGAACAACGCAACGCCCCCCGGAGGCTGGCGCAGGCCGGTGGCAGCAGACCGCAGGATGGCACCGCGCAGCGATGTCCGCAAATACTCTTGCTCATGGCTCATGGGATTGGCCACGCGTAAGGGCCGGGCACCCGCAAGTACCTCTGTCCCTTGGTCTAGAGCGCCACGAACCTGCTCTAGGCTGGCGCTACTCACCAAGCTGTAGGAAATCGTCTCCTGCATGCCTGCGCGCACCAGCAGGTCCCGCACCTCTTCCCGCAGATCACGCTCCGGCTGCGCAATGGCGGTCGGCACCTGCCCAGCGAGCGCCTCAGCCGGAATCGCGTCGTACCCAATGGTCCGGGCGACCTCCTCCACCAGGTCCTCTTCGATCTCGACGTCCGTGCGCCAATAGGGAGGCATCACCAGCAATGCGTCGTCCCCGTCCGGCTCGGTCGTGAAGCCCAGCGCGGCGAGCACCGAGGCCACTTGCGGCCATGGAAAGACAATGCCCAAGACCCGACGCATACGGTCCTTGGACAGGCGAATCCGAGTGGCAGGCGCAGATCCTGGGAAGTTGTCGGCAACTCCTCTATCCGCGACGCCTCCCGCCGTTTCCAAAATCAGGCGGGTCGCCCGCTGCACCGCCCGCATCGCCAGCTCCGGGTTGAGGCCCTTCTCGAAGCGGGTAGATGCTTCCGTCCGGAGGTGCAGCGCCTGAGCTGTACGGCGCGTGTTGATGGCGTTGAAGGTGGCGGACTCCAGCAATACTCCGGTGGTAGCCTCGGTCATCTCGCTGTTCAGACCTCCCATGACGCCGGCAATGCCGATCGCTCGCTCAACGTCGGCGATGAGCAGCATAGGAGGCCGGAGTGTGTGCTCGACGCCGTCCAGGGTCGTGAACTTCTCGCCAGCGCGGGCCGGGCGCACCACTACCGTCTTCTGGTGCACCCGGGCGAGGTCAAAAGCGTGCAACGGCTGGCCGTACTCCAGCATCACATAGTTGGTCACATCCACCACATTGTTGATAGGCCGCTGGCCGGCTTGCTCCAGGCGGCGCTGCAACCACTCCGGTGATGGCCCGATACTTACGCCCTGCACGATCGTCGCAGTGTAGCGGTAGCAGAGCTCGGGGTCTTCTACAAGGACGGTCAGGTCTTGATCGATCCCCGGACCATCCTGCCGGTAGTCCAACGGCGGCTCGGTCACCTGAGTCCCAGTGATCGCCGCCACTTCGTGGGCGACGCCTAACATCGACAGGCAATCCCCGCGATTCGCCGTGACCTCTATCTCCAGAACGTCGTCAGGCATGTACTCCGCCAGCGGCTGACCAATGGGAGCATCCGCAGGCAGTACCAGAATTCCGGCATGATCTTCCCCTAGGCCCAGCTCTTTGGCCGAGCACACCATGCCCTCGGACAGTACGCCGCGGATGGTCGCAGCCGTCAGCTCCATGGGCTCGCCCGTCTTGCCGTTCTGCAGACGTGCGCCCACGCTGGCAAAGGCTATCCGCTGCCCCTCCGCTACGTTCGGCGCCCCACAGACGACGACGCGCTGCTCCGTCCCCAGGTCCACGGTGACCAACCGTAGGCGGTCAGCATTGGGATGCGGCTTGACCTCCAGCACATGCCCGACGGATACGTGGTCCCACTCTGCGCTAGCCCCAGGCGTGTAGGTCGTCTCGATGCCGGCCATGGTGAGCCGGTGTGCCAGCTCGGATGGCGGCAGCCGCAGCGGCACATATTCGGCTAGCCAAGAAAGCGGGACTCGCATGGGGAAAAGGTATAGCTCCAAGAGAAGTTGGGGGCAGCGGGAGATAGTATAGCGCAGGCATAACCCCCATGGGCCGATCATGGGCCGATCGGAATACCCGCGAGACGAAAGGAGACTGCGAATTTCCGGCGCGCATAAGCAATGGGGCTTTCCGACGGAGTCCAGGCATTTGACGGGACTCGACGACCTAACGGTCATCACCCTTTGGAGCAAACGCCTCAGCATGTCCTCTCCTAAAAGAGGGGACGCTGGATTGCCTCGGCTAGTTGTTGTCTCACAGTTCCCGTAGGTCTTGGGCCAGCGACTGCCGTACCTTGTCCGGGACTACGGTCTCGGCACGATAGTTAGGGTGCTCGATCGCTAGCTTCAAGGTCACTTTGCCTGAGACGAAACGCTCCACCTGTTCTGGCGTCAACTTGAAACGGAGATAATGGACGGCGCTAATGCGGCTTTCGGTGCTGTGACCACCCTCGTACTCAGCCCCAATCCGATCATCCCCAACGATCAACAATGTCGTATTGGGCCGGTCGATGCCGATGAGCCGGTCGAGTATGTCGCGGAGCTGCTCCTTTTCCTGGATTTCGATCAGGACGGTAGCGGAGAGCTCACGCGGGCCCGGGATGAGATCGTTGTACGTGTCGACCTCTTCCTGGATACGCTCGTCGGTCACGATGCGCTCAGCGCGCATCATCTCCTGGACCTGGAACTTCACCGTTTCACGGTTCTCGAACACCAGCGTAACGAACTCGCCGACCTGCACACGCCGGTCCTTCTTGAGCTCAATGATGCGGCTGCGAAACTCTTGGCGCTGCTTCTCGTATTGGGCTATGTCCAGAAGGTCATTCGGCGTCAATGGCTTCATTACTCCTCCCCGTGCAGACCTTACCTCTTAAACCACGAGCCCATAAGCGATAGCCAATGCCTGGGCCGTGCTGATGGGTCTCCGCTCTGTGCCGAGCTCTATGTGCCGCGCGGCTAGCGGGCAGTCGGTAACCAGATAGTCGGGCCCGCCCTCCTGCAAGTTGTCGAAGAGCTTCTTCCCCACCCTCAAAGATAACGGGAAGTACTGCTTGCTCACACCCCACATTCCGTCATGGCCGGAGCACGCCTCCACCTGCGTTACCCGCGTATCAGGGACTATGCCAAGGAGACGAGGCGAGTTGTTGCCGACGGCTTGAGCACGTGTATGACATGCGACGTGGAACGCCACCGTGCCGAGGCCCTTCTTGAAATCGCGATTGAGCACCTTGTCCCGCGCCATCATCGTGAGGTAATGCCCGAACTCGAAGGTGCGGTGCGCCACAAGCCGGGCCCGTTCCTCCTCATGCGACGGCGAGCTCCTCACATATTCTTCTCGCAGTACCAGCGTGCAGGTGGGCTGGGGAACGACTATGTCATAGCCCGCCTCAACTAACTTTGCGAGGCGTTCCAGATTGTAGATGCGCTTCTTTTCCGCTCCATGGAAATCACCCACGTCGTCCAACGGCATGCCACAACACTGCTGGTCAGGGACGACCACCTCAACGTTATTGTGCTCGAGGACCTTTACGCACGCTCTGCCTATCTCAGGCTCGTTGTAGTTGATGGTACAACTGGCGAAGAAGGCGACCTTTCGGGCCGGCTCGCCGGAAGGCCGCATCACGGCGCCATAGGTCCTCTTAAACCAGTCACTGAAGGTCTGGCGATGATAGACCGGCACCTTCGCTTGATGGTGGATACCCGCCGTTGCCTCCAGCATACGGCGAGTAACACCAAAGTTGTTGGCGAAATTGGTGAGCGGAGCCATGACGCCGCCGCCCAACTTCGCCAGCCGGTCCTGGTCCGCGAGCAGCTTTCTGGAGAAGGGAACGCCCTTCTGTTTTGCCCGGAGGAACTTGGACCGCATGAGCACGCGGGGCACGTCCATGTGGTATTCGTGAGGGTCGGTATAAGGGCAGACCACCCAGCACAACTTACACTGGTAACAGAGGTCTTGGACTGGGTCGAGCTCGTCCCTTCCGATCTTCGAAAAGTCCCCTTCCTTGCTGTCGGTCAACTCGAACAATGCCGGAAATACCGGGCACAGGTTCCAACACAGGCGGCAGCCGTGGCAGACGTCGAACTGGCGTCGCTCTTCACTCAGCAGGTCGGCTGGGTCCCAGTACCGTGGTTCATTGGGGTCGTAAGCCGGATTGTAAGACGGAGATGCCAACAGCCTGCCTCCTCCAAGCCTCGTGCGATTCAAACAGCGCCCTCCAGGACCCAGGGTCGCCGGAAGGCGCTGATGTGCAACATCCTTAGATGACGACTACAGAGCAAGCGTCTCCGCGCCCTTGCCGAAGCGGCCAGCGTGCGAGCGCTCCGCGCGGGCAAGCGTCTCGAACCACTCGGCGAGCTCGGAAAAGCCCTCATCACGAGCGGTGCGCGCAAAGCCCGGATACATCTCTGTGTACTCGTATGTCTCACCGGCCACGGCGCTCTTCAGGTTGGCATCGGTGTTGCCGATGGGCTCGCCGGTCACCGGATCGCCCACTTCCTTGAGGAAGTCCAGATGACCGAACGCGTGCCCGGTCTCGGCCTCGGAGATGTCGCGGAACAGGCCCCCGATTTCAGGGTAGCCTTCAATATCCGCGCGCCGGGCAAAGTACAGGTACCTGCGGTTCGCTTGGGACTCACCCGCAAACGCTTCCTTGAGGTTATTCCAGCTCTTCGTTCCTTTCAGACCTGCCATGTATTCCTCCTTCTTTCCTTTCTGTCATTGTTATTCCGCCTAGGGGCCGGGGTCAGATATAGCTAGGGGCTTGACTCCCGGCAGCGCGGGCAACGGCCATATAAATCCAGGCGGTACCGGTCCAACTCGTAACCAGTGCCCCGCAGCAATTCCTCCATGCTCCCCTGCAAGGGGTCCACGAGCACGTCTTCGATCGCCCCGCAAACGGTACAGACGAGGTGCGGGTGGGAATAGGGGCGCATGCCGTCATAGCGGTTGGCAGGGTTGCTCCCGTCTCGAAACTCCAGCTCCAACACTTCCCCCGCTTCCCGGAGCATCTCCAATGTCTTGTAAACGGTGGCGCGACTCATGGTAGGGTGATCCGCGAGGACCTGGTGGTACAATTCCTCAGCCCCCGGATGGCGCCTATTGAACACCAGCGCCTCCAGCACCGCCCGCCGCTGTCCGGTGATCCGGTAGCCGACCTCTCGGAGCCGGGCCATCAGCGTCCGGAGGCGTTCGTGCCGTTCAGGGGCGTCCACCCTGGCTTGTTCCTTATCAATAATCATTCTCCGGAAGCATAGGACTGGCCACGGCAGGTGTCAAGGCTCTGGCCATTGGCGTCCAATGCCAAATGCGAGGCCACGAGGCCCAGACAAAGTGATGTAAAAAGATCACTTTCACGGGCACATTGCGACGGCCAACCCGTGGCCGTGGCCTGGGGAACGAAGAAAGACTCATGGTTTCCATCACTTTGTGTCTTGTGGCTCCGAACCAGCGGGACCCATAGCGGACGCCGAGCGTCACGATCCGTTGTGCCAGGCATGGCCGGACCCAACTGAATACCGCACGGGTTTGGCGGCATTTTCGGGAATTTGGGGAAGGCCTGCATGGCCGTAGACTGCTAGCGGGCAAATTGCTGCTGTTTCGCCGCGCTATGCGTCTCGTGATTCTGTGACCCATGGCGGTCGAGCCGGCACCGAGCCCAGATGTGCGGTGCGGCAATCGGGGAGAGCAGCTCGTGCCGCTACGTATCGTGGGGGAGAAAACGGGCGATGCCGATGGCGTCTAGGAGACCGTGGTCTTGGGAATGCCGCTAATCATAGCGATCATAACGTAGGCCGATATGGCTGTAATGAGGAAGGGGGACATAACGGCGCAAAGGAGGAGAGGAGTCGGAACACTATCTGATAAAAAGCGAGGGCGCCGAGGCGATTGACAGGCCAAGGAGTGATTGTGTAAAGTTTATGAGTTAGGAGTCTTATGCCCTTCGCAATGGCACCCTTCTCCCCGAGTGCCTAAAACCTATCTTCGTAGGTCTAGCTTGTGCTAGGCCTTGTTGCCGTTTCTCGCAGTTCGCTCCAGCTAGGAGATTGTCAGCATGACGTCATTGATGTCCCGGTCCGATATTGCCGCCGCGCCAGTGAAGAAGTCCTACGCCCGTACCCCCCAGATCCTCGAGCCGTCGAGCTTGGTCCAGATCCAGACCAACTCCTTCGAGTGGCTCAAGACGGAGGGCATCCGGGAAGTCCTGGATGAGATTAACCCTATTCAGGACGTGACGGGAAGCCGTTTCGAGCTCCAGTTTATTGACCACCAATTCCGGCAACCCAAGTACACGGAGGAAGAGTGCAGGGAGAAGGAGATCACCTACGAGGCGCCGCTCTACGTCACCGTCAACCTCGTGGTCAAGGAGACGGGCGAGATAAAAGAGCAGACCTTGTTCTTTGGCGATGTCCCGCTGATGACACCAACGGGCACCTTCGTCATCAATGGAGCGGAGCGCGTGGTGGTCAGCCAATTAGTGCGCTCGCCGGGCGCTTACTTCACGCGCCTGGTGGACCCGGGTACCGGCCGGACCGTGTCCCTGTCCAAGCTGATCCCCTATCGTGGCGCCTGGCTGGAGTTCGAGACGAGCCCCCGGGACGTGATTTCGGTGAAGATCGACCGCAAGCGCAAGCTTCCAGTGACCACCTTTCTGCGGGCGCTGGGTTTCGGGACGAACGAAGAGCTGCTCAAGCTGTTCGAGGATGTAGACACGGACCCCAATCACGCGTACATGCAGACGACCCTGGACCGCGACACCGCCATCACAAACGAGTCACAAGCGTTAGTGGAGGTCTACCGCAGGCTGCGACCCGGCGAGCCGCCCAGCGTGGAGAGTGCGCGGACACTGCTGGATAACCTGTTCTTCAACCCTCGACGGTATGACCTCGGTCGCGTCGGGCGATACAAGATGAACCGCCGCCTAGACCAGGACATCCCCATGAGCCAGCGCACGCTTACCAAGGAAGACATCATCGAAATGCTGCGGATGATGATCCGCATCAACAACGGCTACGCCC
>JBJKQC010000246.1:0-6724 GCA_046705745.1 Dehalococcoidia bacterium | reverse complement strand
GGGCGGTGTTACCCATCAGCAGGTGCTTCACCAAGGCCAGCGCGCGCTCCTCTCCGCCCATGCCGAGCAGCTCGCGCACCTGCTCGATGGAGACGTTGGCCCCGAAGGAGGTGATGAGTTGGTCCAGGAGGTTCGTGGCGTCACGCAGGCTGCCGCCAGCCGCACGAGCGACCGTGCGGAGTACCTCTGGCGAAACGTCCACTCCCTCGGACTTGCTTATCTCCTCCAGACGGGCGACCACGTCATTGGGCGCAATGCGGTGAAAGTCGTAGCGCTGGCACCGGGAAACGATAGTGGCGGGCAGCCGGTGCGGCTCCGTGGTGGCAAGGATGAACACGGAGTGAGGCGGCGGCTCTTCCAGCGTCTTCAAAAAGGCGTTGAAGGCGTCGTTTGTAAGAGCGTGGGCCTCGTCGATGATGTAGACCTTGGTGCGGCCGTGGACAGGCGAGAACCTCACCTTTTCCCGTAAGTCGCGCATCTCGTCGATGCCGCGGTTGCTGGCCGCATCGATCTCGATAAGGTCCACGAAGGTGCCACGCTCAATGGCCGTGCAGGCATCGCACACGCCGCAAGGGTCGCCTGTGCCCTCGGCGCGGTTGGTGCAGTTCAGGGCCTTCGCCAGGACACGCGCGGTACTGGTCTTGCCGGTGCCGCGGGGGCCGCAGAGCAAATAGGCGTGAGCGACCCTGCCGCTGGCCACGGCCTGCATGAGCGTCTGGGTTACCGCCTCTTGCCCGACGATGTCGGAGAAGCGCGGCGGACGCCATTTGCGATAGAGGACCTCGCCGCTCACGTCTTCGTCACTCCCCTAGGCCCAGAGAAGACCATGTCCAGCGCGCGCGATTCCAACGCCTTCATGGCCGCCTCCTCATCCAATTCGGCGTGGTCGTGGCCCAGTAGATGCAGAATCCCGTGCACCACCAGCAGAGCGATCTCCCGCTCGACCGTCACATTGTGCTCGTCCGCCTGCCGTGACGCCAAGGGGTAAGAAAGCACAACCTCGCCCAGCATGGCTTCGGCCTCGGGTATCTCGGGAAACTCCGGCCCCAGGTCGGGTGGCGAAGCGTCCGGGTCCAGTACCTCGCCCGTGGCGCCGAAGGAGAGCACGTCAGTGACGTAATCGGCGCCGCGGAAACGCTTGTTCAACTCCCGCAGCGTGTCGTCATCCGCGACCACGACACTCACGCCTGCGGTCTCCACGGAGCTGGCGATGATCAACGCCGCCCTCGCCACCTTGCGGAGCCAGGCGGCCTTGACCTGTTGGCGAAACGCGGGGAAGACGTGGACGTCAATATGGCGTTGCGAGGCGCGTGCCGGCATAGCCTCCGTCCCTCCGGGCCATCATAGCACAGGGCAACGTCCGGTCCGTTCCTCGGCCAGAGGCAGAGCCGAAGCGCAGCGGAGGCCTTCAGAATGCTGCCTTGCGCTATCATGTGCGCTGCCGTGCTATACGGCAACGGCTAACAATTTCCAGGGAGCGCTTGATGACGACTGATGCCGCACAGCTTGCCAAAGGAGTCCTAGACCGCAACGAAACGATCCTTTTCAAGGCGCTGGAAGGGCTCACCGCCGAAGACCTGCGCCTCCAGCCGGAACCCGATAGCAACCCTATCGGCTGGCTGATGTGGCACCTCAGCCGAGTACAGGACAACCATGTGTCCGCCATGGCTGGCAAGCAGCACGTGTGGATAACGGAGGGATGGAACGCCCGGTTCAACCGCCAGGACCAGCCCCCAGCCGACCGAGGGCGTGGACACACCTCCGAGCAGGTTAGGGAATTCCGTGCCCCGGACGTAGAAACCCTGGTGGGATATTACAAGGCCGTGCGGGCAGCGACGAACGCGTTCCTAGATAGTCTGTCCGACGCGGATTTGGACAGGCCGGTGCCTACCGTAGAAGGCAATGACACGGTGCCCCTGCGTACGCGGCTGGAGATGTTCTTGGTGGACGGCCTGCAGCACTCGGGGCAGATTGCATACCTGCGAGGACTGCTGAAGGGAAAGGGATGGCTTGCCAGTTAGCCGGCAAGCCTGTTTTCTTGTTGTCCGGGTATCTGGGCGAAAGAGTTGGGTGGAAAAGGCCAAGGGGTACAGCAGTCGTTCAATTAGGAGGTCTCATGGAAGGCACATCATTGATCTCGGATGCACTGGGACGGGTCAACCAGCTTCTGCACCGCACTCTCGACGGGGTCTCGGCTGAAATGCTCTGCCGCATGCCAACGCCCGAAACCAACTCCATGGCATGGCTGGCATGGCACCTCACCCGCGTACAAGACCACCACATGTCCGACTTGGCGGGGGCCCAGCAGCTCTGGACAGGCAGCGGTTGGCATTCCAGATTCGGCATGGCCCAGGATGATAAGGACACGGGGACGAGCCATTCCCTGGAACGGGTGGCGGCGTTCAAGGTTGACGGCCCTGGACTGCTATTGGGGTACAACGACGCCGTCTACGAGCGCAGCAGGCAGTACCTGGCGGGCATCACCGCCGAGGACCTGGATCGCGTGCTGAACGAACCGCAGTACAACCCCATGCCCACGGTGGGCGTGCGCCTGGTCAGCGTGGTCTCGGACAACACGCAGCACGCCGGACAGATCGCCTATGTGAAAGGGCTACTAGAAGGCTACGGCTGGCAGAAAATTTGACGGCGCCGAAGAATGTGGCTACATTTGTAGCCACATTCTGAGTACTGCTTGGGCAAGTCATGGAAGAGATCAGCATCAGAGACCTGAAAAACCGGACCAGTGATGTCATGCGGCGGGTACGCACCCTCAAAGAGCCTGTCGCGGTGACCTACAGGGGGCACGTCGTGGCGAACATAGTACCCGTCGAAGAACCGAAAGAGGCCGCCGCAGAGAAGGCGGCACGGGTATGGGCGGAAATGGACAAGCTCACGGAGGAGATACGTAGGATGTCACCCCCCGGCCCGGGTCTTTCGGCGGTGGAATTGGTGCGTGAGCAGCGCGGTGACCTGTAGTGTACGTAGTGGACGCCAGCGTTTGGGCAAGCAGGTTCATCTTTGACGACGTCTGCCACGAATCGAGTCACGCCTGGCTTCGGGCGCGAGTCCTAAATGGCGACCTACTGATAATTCCGGCCATCGCCATCCCTGAAGTGGCGGGCGCCGTTGCCCGCCGAGCGAACGGTGCTGAGGCCGGACTTCGAGCAGTGGCTACCATGGAGGAAGTGCCCAGTATCCGGCTCGTGCCGGTAGACCGCGCGCTGGCGAGGCTTGCCAGCGAGGTCGGGTCGCGCCTTCGCATTCGTGGCATGGACTCCATCTACGTCGCCCTCGGCCGGCACCTGGACATCCCGCTGGTCACGTGGGACAAGGAGCTGCAACGGCGCGGCGCCGCAGCGGTGCGGGCCGTTGCGCCCCCGGAAGTTGACTGACCAACATTCTTCAAAGAGGCATGCATGAACGCGGCACAACTGTACTTGGAAACCATCGAACGGGCGGACGGCACTTTGAAGCGAGCTTTGGATGGCCTGACTCCCGACGAGCTGCGCAAGCAGGTCGCCGGGCCAGACAGCAACCCCATCGGCTGGCTCGTTTGGCATCTCACACGGACACGCGATTCCATCATCAATGGATTCAACGGCACGCCCACGCTGTGGGAGAAGGAATGGGCACAGCGCTTTCACATGGATGTGAGTCCTCCGCGACACGAGCCCCAGAATGTTCACACGTTCGACCCCAGGGACTTGGACACGTTACTGGGCTACTACTCCGCCGTGGCGAAGGAGACGGCCGAGATAGTAGAGTCGTTGACGGAAAAGGACCTTGACACGATGGTGCCGCCTACGCAGCCCGGCCGACCGCCGGCGAGCGTCGCTTCGCGCCTAGGCGTGGTCCTCAACGACAACATCCAGCACATCGGCCAAGTCGCGTATCTGCGCGGCCTGCTTCGCGGCCAGGGCTGGCTGTAGGCACTCTCCCAGCCCAGCGCATGAGTGGCGAGCGCGCCGGCGCCCTACCCTCTCAAGCGACCACTGGGCCGAAACCGTAATTACCGGAATTTGAGACACACACCCAATTGGAACTCCCGGAGGAGCGAATGGAAGCGAAGCGTGTCCCCACCCTGCCGCCTGACGTCTTCTCTCTGAAAGACCGCGTCGCCATCGTGACCGGCGGAAGCGATGGCATTGGGCGCGGTATCGCGCATGGATTCATAGACGTAGGCTCCAAAGTAGTCATTGCGGCCCGACGGCAGGACAAGATCGATGCCGTCCTGGAGGAGATCGCGGCCAAGGGTGGTGACGCCATTGGGGTGTCCACGGACGTGACAGACCCGGCGAGCGTCGCCGAAATGGCCCGACAAGCGATGGACCGGTTCGGCAAAATCGACATTCTGGCCAACATTGTGGGCGGCTCGCAGGGGCCGACCTTCCGCCGAGGGCCCTTGCTAGAGATCACCAAGAGCGACTTCATGGAGGCGTTCAACATCAACGTAGGGAGCGTATTCGTGTGCTGCCAGGCCGTAGTGCCCCACATGCTGGAGCGCAAGAGCGGCGTGGTCATCAACATGGCGTCCATCGGCGCCCGCGACTACCGCCTTCCCGAGGTCGGCATGAGCGTCTATGGCATGACCAAGGCAGCCGTCATGCACCTGACGCGCAGCATGGCCAAGGAGTGGGCACCCCACGTCCGCGTGAACTGCATCAACGCCGGCCATGTGATCACGCCGCGGCGGGCGGCAACCGAGAACCCTGAGCGACGCGCCCGTAGCCTGGCAGAGATCGAGGTCGGCCGGTTCGGCGAGCCCGAGGACATCGCCGCAGCCGCTGTCTACCTGGCTTCCGACGCCGGCTCCTTCGTGAACGGTGCCTACCTGGATGTCCACGGCGGCACCTAGCCCGCAGCCACTCTCTCCTCGTAGGGACGTCAACCGAAGACCAAGACTAGGAGGGCCCAATGGGTAACGTTTCCCAGTTCGCTCTGGACGGCAAGGTGGCCATCATCACCGGCGGAAGCGACGGCATCGGCAAGGGCATTGCCATCGGCTATGCTCGCGCCGGCGCAAAGGTCGTCATCGCGTCCATTCCGGCGGACCGCATTGCGCCGGCAGTGGAAGAGGTAGAGTCCGCTGGCGGCGATGTGCTCGGCGTGGCCTGTGACGTGACCGACGGCGCTGAAGTCGCCTCCATGGTCGACCAAGTGATAGACCGGTTCGGCCGGATCGATGTGCTGGTAAACGTGGCGGGCGGCTCCTACGGCCCCAAGTACAAGCGTGGGCCACTCCTGGAAATCGGCGAGTCCGACTTCATGGGCTGCCTAGAGAACAACGTGAAGAGCGGCTGGCTCTGCTGCAAGCACGTGGTGCCCATCATGCTGCGCCAGGGAGGCGGCTGCGTCATCAACATGGCTTCAGGCGCCGGCTTCATCGTCCGGCGCCCGGCCGACCCCATGAGCGTCTACTCGGCTTCCAAGGCGGCCGTCATCAACCTGACCAAGAGCGAGGCGATGGAATGGGCGCCAACCATCCGCGTGAACTGCATCGCCCCCGGCTATATCGCATCCGACCGCTTTCTATCGACCCGAGATGAGGAGACGCGGTCGCGCATCATCGGGGAGGTGACCGTGGGGCGCATGGGCACGCCCGAGGATATCGCCAACCTGGCCATCTACCTGGCATCGGACGCGGCCAGCTATGTGAATGGAGTGACGTTCCAGATCAACGGCGGCCAGATTGGGTAAAGCAGCCTCGCCCAATCGCCTGGAGCCACACGGGCAAAAGGGCTAACCGAATTGATGCCAAACGGTATCCGCTACGACCAAGCCTTACGCAGGCAGACAGAAGCCGGAAGGCGGGCCCACAATGATAGCGACGGCAAGGCCGCGGATCTGGAAGGAGGAGAGAGATGATGAGGAGAATTAGCCTTCGCCGGTTCAGCCCGGAAGGAAGCACGGCGGTAGACGTGGCGGTAGAAGAGGCAGAGCGCATTGTAGAAGAGGCTCTGCGCCGAGGGGCGCTAGTGTTGGACGACGAGAAAGAAGAGCCGATAAAGGGGATCGCCGAATCCACGCAGAGCGTCTTGATCGTTGACCCGCTCCAAGGAGGCGCTCACTGATGCGCGGGACCCCGGCCTCCTTCGGGTCGGTCTTGGCCGGTTACTGGAACAGGCTGGTGGGCAAGGTCCCACCGCCCCCCTGGTTCGCCATACCGCCCGCAAACCATGCGCAGGTCGAGGTCTTGGAACTGCTCGGCGAGGAATCCTACAGGCGGCTGGCGACCGAGCGTAAAGTGACGGTCTCCGGCAGCAGGGGAGGACGCTACGTATTGTGGGCGGCACGGGCGCTGCGCGGCGCCGGGAGCTATTTGCCGAAGGTCTTCGATGAGCAGCGACAGGTGGCCTTGTGCGTCGCGCTGGACCCCTCCCGGCGTTCTCAACGGGCTTGGGAAGATGAATGGAACGGCCTGATCCGGTGGATTTGCTACGCCGAACCCATCTTCCTCGCAACGGCCAACCCATTGGGTCCCTATGGAGCGCACCGGATCGAGCACCCGCTCGCCATACGGTCGAGCGCGGAGGCCGTGGCCGCGTGGCGGGCATTGGAGGGCTAGGGCAACAGCGGAGGCCTAGACGTCCTGCGCAAGCCCTAGTCCTCCAGTGCCCGAAAGCAGCTGGTCACATGGTCATTTACCATGCCGGTGGCTTGCATGTGGGCATAGCAGATAGTGCTGCCAGCGAACTTGAATCCGCGCCGCCGTAGGTCCTGGGAC
>JBJKQC010000245.1:0-3208 GCA_046705745.1 Dehalococcoidia bacterium | reverse complement strand
AAGTCGCTAGCATATCATTGAGGATTTGTTGGAGCTGGTTGGCGGTAAGGGGGCCATCGACCTTCCGCACGATGTCGCCATTTTTGTTGATGAAGTATTTTTCCGGGATTCCAGTGACGCCGTACGCCACCGCCACTTTTCCTTGAGGATCGATCATATTGGGGTAAGAAATGCCGAACTGCTGAATATAGTTCAGGATGGGGCCGGTCTGGTCCCAGATGGCCATGCCGACGAACGCAACCGGCTTGCCTTGGTAGGCTTGATATACGGAAGCCAATGTGGCTGCCTCAGAGCGGCAGGAGGCGCACCAAGAAGCATAGAAGTCCACCATCACGACCTTCCCACGCAGGGAAATGCTATCTATGGGTTTGCCCGTCGTCAGATCGATTCCCTGAAAAGGTGGAGCCGAGCGTACCTTTACGGGGATATTCCCGAAACTATCGTATTCAACAATCCCACCCGGATGGCCTCCGGTCCGCACTTGTCCCCAGGCGAGTAGCCCGACGAGCGCCAGGACGGGCGAAATGCTGAGTAGATATAAGGCAAGGCGCCGCCTGCTGCGCTGGGGCCGGGGGGACGCGGCTGGATTGTCCTGCGGAGAAGCTTGCATCAACAGTGGATACGGTTTGATAGGCGGAGCGGGTTCATTCTATCAAAGAAAAGGGGCCCGCGAACGCGAGCCCCTCATGATAGGCGTAGGCTAGCTCAGCTTAGAAGTCTGCTCCGGCCAACTCGTGGGCCACAATGGATGCCTCTCCCAGGGTCATGACCGACTCGGTCTTGCTGCCAAAGACGACCTCGTAGCTGGTGGATATCGCGCCCGAGGTCGCTGTTCCAACCGGCTCCCCGTTCACTTCAAAGACTTCAGCCTTGCCCTTGGGGCCTTCGATAACCGCCACCAACGACCGATCAGCCATGAGATGCCTCCCACATTTGGTTTGGTCCTTTCGGGCACCGTCAATAGAGTAGCCCGAATTTATGAAGCAGCCCTCAATATAGCGCAAGGGCGCCTAGTATCAAGACCTTGCTGGGCACCCCTGCCGCCTATCGCTCCCTGCTCAAGCTTTTCCTACCCTATCTTCAAGCGGGGGAATACCTTGCGCTGGTTGTCCTCGAAGATGTTCTTCTTGTCTTGGTCGGAAAGCCATTCAATCGACTCAATCACTGGGCGTAGATCGTCGAGCCATTTACCGGTGTTGGGATCGACCGCGGAGCCGCTACCCGGCTTTTCGGTACCGAACATGCAGCGGTCGGTACCGACGGTCCGGAACAGGTAGTCGAGGCTCTCCTTGGTGTAGAGCACCGCGTCATAGTAGAGACGGCGGAGGCTGGTGTCGAAGTCCTCCAGGTTGGGATCGGCCTTCATCTCATTGAAGCGGTGAGCGCGCCAACGACCAAGCTGGTAGGGCACGGAGCCGCCGCCGTGGGCAACAATGATCCTGAGGTTGGGGAAGTCCTTGAATACCCGGCTTTGGACTCGTAACAAGTTCAATACAACTTGACTCTCAGTAGTGATGAAGTGGGCGCTGTAGGACTCGCGAGGGTCCTTGCAGGCTGCCGAGTGAATCAGGGCCGGAACGTCCAACTCTACCATCTTCTCGTAGAGCGGGTACCAGTATTCGTTGTCGAGGGGCGGCGTGTACTCCGTGCCCTCACCCGGATCAGGGTTGATCATGCATCCAATGAACCCGAGGTCCTTAACGCAGCGCTCCAGCTCTTCAATGACGTGCCTGGTGTCCGGCTCGCCAGAGAGCTGAGGAAGGCCCGCCACGCCGGCAAAGCGGTCCGGGTGATTCTTCACTTGCTTGCCAATGACGTTGTTGTTGGCCTCACACCAGTACTGGACGATAGAGGCGGGCTTTTCCGAGTGCATCAATTGGAACGGCCTCGGAGACAGGAACTGCATGTCCGTCCCCGTGCTATTCATGGAATCGATGTTCTGCTTCGCGAACTGCTCGATGCGCTCATCCGAGACGTTGAAAGCGCCGCGACCGTGGTACCCGCGGCCGGAGAGCAACAGCGCTTTGTAAGCGTAGAGCTCGGGCGGCGCAACCGTGTGAGCATGCATATCAAGAATCATCTGAGGTCCTCCTCTGCTTTTCTCTACTCTGCGTTACCGTTGCGCCTGTCAGTGGGGCAACGGACTTGTCGCTGAAGGGACGCCGGCCCATGGATTGGTCGCCGGAGCTTACGGAAGCGTTACAACTGGGAATTGCGAGAGCGTCCAAGGCTTCTTGGCGGCGCCCCGCTAGGGCGACCGTACCGTTCGCGCCGTGTGATACATGTGATTCGGGACGATGTCAAGAGGCGTGTAAGCAGATGCGCCGGTCACCAAGGTCCACACGGTTGGGAGACTGGCCATGGCAAGCAGGCTTTTCACCAAGCGGAGGTCAACTACCAACGGGGGCTACGTTGCTTGTCCCGCGTCACAACCTTGGTACCTAGGCTGAGGAGATGCTGCTAGAATGCGCTGGAAGGCTATGGCCGCCTGGCCTCAACACGTTAGGAGGCCGCGAAGGCGGCGTTCAGCGACCGGTGACACTATCGGGATGTCGCCCTGCAAAGACGTAAAGGAAGGGCTGTGTTGTTTGCCCTAGAACTCGCCGGAAGCCGTGGAGTGGGGCGTGCGAGGTTGACTATCTTGCCAGACAGGGACCGATGCCGACATTAGCATCTGCGGAGTCCCTTGCAGACCTCTCCCCCTTGCCGCGTGCTACGGATTTCCCATCTCCAAGCAGTGAGCGCCTCTTTACCGCCTATCCCGGCAACGATGGCCTCTCCTATCTCGCTGTGACTCGGCACAGCCGTTTACTCCTTTCGGAGGACGGTCTTGCTGCCTTGTCCTACGTGCCCATAGCCGGCGCCGCACTTGTGCTGGGTGCTCCCGCGGGCGAAATCGCCTCTGTTCCTGCCTTGATTGACCGTCTGCTGGCGCTCTGCCGGACGAGTGGCCTGAGGCCTGTTCTGCTGGGTTTTCCCCACTGGATGCTGGAGGAAGTGGAGTCCCGAGGCTTTCGGGCGCTATCGGTGGGAAACGAAGCCGTGATCGACCCCCACGCGATGGATCTGCGGGGCAGGCGTTGGCGTGACCTCCGACTGGCATTGAACCGCGCGGCCCGCAAGAAAGTGACCTTCCGGTGGGTCCCTGCTGCCCAGCGAACGGGGGCGCTACTAGCAGACATCCGAGCGGTCTCTAGCGCCTGGCTTT
>JBJKQC010000244.1:0-2657 GCA_046705745.1 Dehalococcoidia bacterium | reverse complement strand
GACAAGAACCCGGCGCCGGAGCACGTCGACCAGATGGAGCAGGCGCTGAAGAAGCACAAAAAGCAATATGAGTTTCATCGGTACGACGGCGCGGGCCACGGGTTTTTCGCTTGGGAGCGAGAAGGCTACCGACAAGCCCAGGCCGTGGACGGCTGGAAGAAGGTATTTGCCTTCTACGACAAGCACTTGCGCTGAGAGGGCCCAGGCTGCCGATAACCGCCTGGCATTTGGCACTTCGTGTAGGGGCGCAGCATGCTCACTGGTTCCAACAAATTCGGGACGGCCTAACCGACTGGCGAATAAATTCGCGGCTCGGGGGCTCCGCCACCAAGTCCGCCCCTGCGGACTCCCCCCGCGCCACCTCAGGCGGGCAGTCGCAGGGTGGGGATTTTGTTGGAGCAGGTGGCAGCATGCTGCGCCCCTGCGCACATGAAGCCATTAGGCGCGGGCGCGGACGAGGTAGTCGTTGGAGTCCACGCCGGCCTCGAGTATGCCGAACTGCAACTCCCACTCTCCTCTACGAGTCCACACGAGGCAGGGGACATGGTGGTTCTCGTCCCGGCCAAGCCAGACGGTGCCGGGAAAGACCAGGGAATAGCGCTGGAACTCCTCCGGGATCTGCTCCTGATGCTCGAGCAGGTACTCGGCGTGTCTCTGCCCAAGCTTCGACTCGATCTCTTGGACCAGGGCCACCATCTCATCTCCGAGCAGCAAGCCCTCATCGACGCGCGGAAAGGGCCCGGCCTCGATAGTCTCTCGGGAAACCCTGGCAGGCTCCGTAACGTCTTCCAAGAGCTTCCAACCCTCGGCGCTCTTGTCGTGCTTGAGCTGCGCCGAGATTCGCGTGGGACCGGGTGCCGGGGAGGCAAGCAAGGCCGCGCGGAGCGCGTCCTCCAGCGCGTCCGGGTCCTGTGTCCACCGTTGGGCCGTCGCTTCATCGAGGTCGCGAGGAAGGCGGGCTATGAGCGCCGCCACAAAATCCACGTACCAGCCTGGGACTTCTGCCATGGTCACCTCCGTGAGGCAAACTCTACCAGATGGCCAGCGGTCGACAAGCGCCAGGGGAGTGGCCGCCCAAGACAGGGCGGTCTCATGTCGTGGGCGGTCGTGTGGCAGGGCAGGCGTTTGTGCCCTTCTTGGCTGGTCGAGGCCGCAGGGAAGGGGAAAACGGATGCCTCCCGAGAGAGATCCCTTCCCCGATACGCTATCGAGGGCCGACGACACCTCGTCCGTCCGGCGCAGCCCGAGGGACTTCGGCCGGGACCACGAAACCAAACTGGGTTCGACGAATTGCGTTACTTGGGCGCAGGGTCTTCGGGCGGGCACTTCTGTCAGTGGGAATCGCCCGTTTGGTCTGGCTTCTGGGGCCCTTCGCTGGGCCGGTCACGGAGGTCCGACATAGTCTCCTCCAGCCGCTTGCGCAGGTCCTCCGTCAGTGAGCGGAGCGCCTTGTTGGACGCTTCGATCTCGCCGATGTGACTCCGGACGACCCGCGCCACCGCGGAATGCTCCACGGCGCGGGCTATCGTCAGCTTCAGCTCCTCCAGGTCACAGGGCTTGATGAGGTAGTCGTACGCGCCTTGTCGCAGCGCGCCGATGGCGGACTCCAGGGACGCGAACCCCGTGAGCATGATGGCCATGCAGTCCGGCTGCTGCTCGGCGAGGTCACGCAGAATGGACAGGCCGCCGTCGTTGTCACCCAGCCTCAGGTCGACCAAGGCAGCGTCGAACCGCTGTTGCCGGATGAGGTCCTGGGCCTCGCTAAAGGACAGCGCCTTCTCTACATCGTATCCCGCGCGTTCCAGGACGGCTTGCAGTGTGACGGCCACGTTTTCTTCGTCATCGACCACAAGCACGCGCCTTCGGTTACTCATGATCCTCCAATGGGGACCGAGCAATCATATTAGCCTTTTGGACTAGGCGCAATTGATTAGCACTCAGTATCCGTGATGACGGGCAATGCAATGGTGAACGGAGTGCCTTGGCCTGGCCGGCTGCGCACCCCTATCTGCCCGTCATGGTCCTTTATTATGTCATGACAGACCCAGAGCCCAAGCCCGGTGCCTCCGCGCTCCCGTTTCGTGGAAAAGAAGGGGTCGAAAACGTGGTCGAGGTGCTCAGGGGCGATACCCGCGCCGGTATCTTGCACCTCAATCAGGATATACGGGCCCGGAAGGGCCACAACTTCCCGGCCACGCGGCATCCGTGTCACTACCGAGAGCTGGCCTCCGCCTTCCATGATATCAATGGCGTTCAGGAATAGGTTAAGGAATACCTGCTTGATTTGGTCAATGGAGGCCGTCACAAGCGGGATTCCGGCATACATGTCCGTCTCGACCGTGACTTGATGCGCCGCGAACTGGCGCTGGAGGAGGGTGACGGCCTCGTCCACCACCGTGTTGACGTTCACGGGCCCTTTGGTAGCGCCGCCACGGTAGAACCCCAGCATCTGGCGGATGATCCTGGAGACCCGCTCCGTCTCTTTGGTGGCGATGTCCAGGAACTTGCGGTCCGGCGCTGTTTCCGGGACGTCGTCATGCAGGAGGTGCAACGCGTTCTTGATGGACTCCAGGGGATTGTTGATTTCATGGGCGACGGCCGCGGCCAGCCGTCCCAAGCCGGCCAGCTTCTCCGACTCGAATTGCTGGTATTCCAGC
>JBJKQC010000243.1:0-7393 GCA_046705745.1 Dehalococcoidia bacterium | reverse complement strand
TAACCCCGCTCCGCCAGCCCGCCAAGCAGCGTCCGCGAGCAAGAGAAGCTCGAACAGATGGTCCGCGACCGGTGGGCTCCTCGGTAGTAGGAGGTAGACATGTTTGCCCCGGGTGGTGCCTAGAATTTCGACGTGGTACTCGGTGTCTGGGAACCGCTCGCCTCTGACCGGGGTCAAAGGAATACCCAATTCGGCAGCCACGGCTTCAGTGAGCAGTGGGTTGCCAGTGCCTGATACCAGTGCAATGTCCATGCGTTACCTCCGCCCACTGACACCTGATGGTTGTATCTCTCTTCGGCTGAATCTAGGTCGCCAGGTACCGCTGGAACCAGGCGCGGGCCAAGCGGGCCACTTCTTCCAGTGCGCCCGGCTCTTCGAACAGATGCGTTGCCCCCGGCACGATTTCAAGCTTCTTCTCTCCACGAAGCTGCGCAAGGGCAAGCCGGTTCAGATCCAGCACGTCGGTGTCGTCTCCGCCCACGATAAGAAGCGTCGGACTCTGGACGTACGGCAAGGCCGACATGGCTAGATCAGGTCGCCCACCGCGAGAAACGACCGCTCCTACCACCTCGGGGCGCCGTGCCGCCGCATACAAGGCCGCAGCAGCGCCGGTACTGGCACCGAAGTAGCCGATGGCAAGGTCTTTCGTAAGTGGGTGCTGAAGAAGCCAGTCGGTCGCGCCCATGAGCCGGTCCGTGAGGAGGTCGATATCAAACCGGGGCTGCATGGTCCAGCGGTCCACTTCCTCTTCCTCGCTAGTGAGCAAGTCGATGAGGAGCGTGGCCAGATCTCCCTCCCGAAGCTCCTCGGCCACGAACCGGTTGCGCGGGCTAAAACGGCTGCTTCCGCTGCCGTGGGCGAACAAGACCACCCCTGCGGCGCCTGGCGGAATGCCGAGGTTGCCGCTCAATTCCACTTGACCCGCAGTGACTTCAACCTCTGTGGACGTAAGTTTCCGGCTTGGGCGTTGAGCCATGGGGAACTCTCCTCCGAACGCGCTGGAAGGCACCGTGCTGCTGGAATAGCTACTAGGAAGCCTGCTCTTCCTCCTCGCCTTCTAGCTCGGCCAGCTGGAACAGAATGTCGGGATAGTCCACCACCCATTCCTCATTGTTGTCGATTGCCTCTTTGCAGCGGTCGCAGATCAATTCCAGATATTCGGCGGGCCGCTGGTGGCACATGGCGCACACCCCCACGTCATCCCTCACGGACCATGGCTCCTCTGGTCGCTCCACCATTACGCACTCCTTTCATGAACTCCAATGCGGCCGCTATCGGCCGCATCTCGCAATACCGCTACCCTTCTACGGCCAGAGAGATCTCTTACCGCCCATGCCTGCTTGCCAGGATAGAGATGAGCAATGTGGCGCAGCAGATGCTGCATCTGGCGCGGCGCGCACTCCACAAGTACGGCGCCTCCCGACGTCAGCCATTGGGGCGCCTGCTCGAACATTCGGTAAATCATCTCTAGACCGTTGCGTCCGCCATCGAGGGCCTCCCGTGGCTCATAGAGCACCTCCGGTTGTAACTGCGGAAATTCGTCGGTCCGCACGTAAGGAAGATTGGCGGCTATCAGATCTACGCGATCAGGTAAGGGCTGCAGAAGGTCACCTTGGAGCACGCAGACTCGCTCCGATAACCCCAGCGCGGCTGCGTTGAATTTCGTGACCTCGGTGGCCACAGGACTCTTGTCCAGCGCATAGACGGTCGCTTTGGGCAAATGCGCGGCCAAGGCCAGCGCGATGGCCCCGGAACCGCAACCAACGTCGGCAATGACGGGCGTCGAAGCGTAGTGCTCGCGGGCCAGGCGAATGGCTTCATCAACGAGCGTCTCCGTCTCTTGGCGCGGGATGAGGACTCCCTCGCGCACCGCGAGGCGGAGGCCGTAAAACTCCCGACAGCCGAGCAAGTAGGCCAGCGGTTCCCGCCGCAGCCGATGCTCCACGAGGGTCCTCAGCGACGCTTCGGCAACGGAGGGAAGAGGATCGCCGAAGGCCGCGAGCAGACGGGTGCGGTCGGTGGCCAAGGCATGAGCAACTAGGAGCTCGGCTTCCAAACGAGCATCGCTGATGCCCGCAGCAGCCAGCCGCTTGGTGAGATCAACAACCGTTTCCCGGACCGTTGGCATGCGTGCTCACCTGCCGTGTGCCCAGGCCCCACTGGGCTATGACGACAGGCTATGCCCGTGTAGGTGAAGGGAAAGCAAGTCCGACGCCGGTGAATGTGAAAATTCCGTGCAGCAGCATGGGCGTCCAGGCAGACAGGCAGGGGAAATTGAAAGGGCCAGACCTCTTATCGCATTGGCGGATGCTGCCGTAGTTGAACGAGGCAGCAGGTCAATACAAAGCGACGCCGGAGCGACCCTTTGATCTCTCCGGCGCCTGTTGTGGTCCGCCTCTGCGGACCTCGCCTCTGGCCCCGTTGCCGCTCCCGGCCACATAGACCGGACTTAGGGGGCGATTTCTCGCTCGGCCCTTACCTCAACAGGAAGCGGGGCCTCGGGCTCTTCGGACGGTCCATTCGGCTACTCAGCTTAGCAACCTCCTACTTCCATCCGAACCATCTTCGTTATACGCCATTCACCGTAAATTACAAGGACCGCAAAGCCCGGCAAGCGGGCCATAAGCGTGTCTACCACCAGGAAAACCCGGGAGCCCCGGAACGTAAAAAAGAGGAGCCGCGCCAGCTTCCCGGTGATGCTATCAAGGATGGATTAACAAAATTGGGGCGAAGTCCTGTCGAAGGGAACGATTCGTCACGCTTCCCCTGGTTACCCTTGCGAGGCCCCCGTGCCCATGGGTGCTCATCACAATCAATGGGCATGAACACCTCTTCGCCGTGTCAACAATGGCGGTAGCGGCATGCGTCTGGGCTACCTCGCCGTCGGCCTTCTCCACGCCTTGAGCTCTTAGGCGCTGGACCACGTCTTCCACGTACTCCTTCGCGTATTTTTTGACCTCCGCGATCGGCTCGGTCAGCTCGTCTCGACCCAACCCTCCCCACCAAGTGTCCTCCATATAGACGGCCTGCAGGACATGCACGGAGGCTTGAAAGGTCTTCGCGAGAAAGGCTGCGTGCGGGATAGCGGCTTCGGCCAAGACAGACCCGTCAAGTGGAAGAACGATCTCCTCAATGCCGGCGGATACATCGGTCGCGTCTTGCCGCGGCGGGACCACCAGCGTTGGGGCGCTCGAGAGATGAATGACCCTGTCGGTCACGCTCCCGAGCCACCATCGGACAGCCCCTGGGCGGCCATGACTAGCCACTATCAACAGGGTCCCAGGCAATTTCGCCGCTTCCGCTGCAATTGCTTCGGCAGGCTGACCTTGGCCGACCAAAGACCTCACCGTCCCCTTACCGCCGACCGAAAAAGCCGCCGCGATCTCGTCTAGTTTCTCTTGAGCGGCTTGGCGAATTTGCCCCTGGACGCGCTCAATCTGGTCAAGAGCCAGGACTGACTGCGCGATTCTCTGCATGTTAGGTGAACCACCATACCCGGCATTAACGAGCAAGCGCATCCTGTCTGCCAGTGAAGGGACTACGTGGAACAGCTCAATATCCGCCCCTATTCGCGAACCCATTAACTGAGCGTATGCAAGTACCGGCGCGCCTAATGGAGAGCCATCAACAGGGACCAATATTCGTTGATACATTTCGGAGCCTCCCTACCACATCGATGTCCTTTGCTCATCCTTTGACGACCCCCAGCGGCCGCATACGCGCCACGCGGGTGGACAGTCCCGCCCGCTCAGCCACCGCCACCACCCGCTCCACGTCCTTATAGGCGACAGGCGCCTCCTCCGCAAGCAGACCACGGGCTTTTGCCCGCACGATGACCCCTTGTTCCTCCAGCTCCTTCTGTACGTCATGGCCGCGCAGTAAACGCTTTGCCGCATGCCTGCTGTGGCTGCGGCCTGCACCATGGCAGGTGGACCCAAAGCTGCGCTCGAGAGCATGGGGCCCCCCCACTGCTAGGTAGGACGCGCGGCCCATGTCGCCGGGAATCAGGACAGGCTGACCAATCTCTCGATACCGCTGTGGCACGCGAGGATCTTGGGCGGGGAATGACCGCGTGGCGCCCTTCCGGTGAACACAGAGGAAGACGGTCTCGGCGTCTATGACGTGGTCTTCGATCTTGGCCATATTGTGACTCACATCGTAGACCTGCCACAGTCCCAGCTCCTGCCACGGACGGCCGAAGACGTCCTGGAATGCTTCGCGGACTTGGTGGGCAATAATCTGCCGGTTGGCCCACGCGAAGTTTGCCGCGCACCGCATGGCGCCCAGGTATGCCTCACCTTCGGGCGATCGGACGGGGACGCTGGCAAGCTGCCGGTCAGGGAGATGGATGCCGTATCGACTCGAGGCCGGCCCCATCTGCTTCAACGCGTCCTCGCAGACCTGGTGCCCGAAACCGCGAGACCCACAGTGGATGAGCACCGTGACATTACCGCGCTCGATGCCCATGGTCTGGGCGGCGCGGTCGTCGAATACCTCCTCCACTGCTTGAACCTCCAGGAAATGGTTGCCGGCGCCGAGGCTGCCCAACTGATTGGCACCGCGCTCTCTCGGGCGTTCGCCCACGGCTTCGGGGTCGGCCTCAGGCAGGGCGCCGTTCTCCTCGGTGACTTCGAGGTCGTCCGGCACGCCGAGACCCTCGCCAACGGCCCATTGGGCCCCCAATGTCAGTACCGACTCTAGCTCGCGCCTGCCGACGTGGATTTTGCTGCCCGCGCCCAGCCCGACGGGAACGTGTGTGAAGAGGGCTGAAACCAGCGCCTCAAGGTGCGGGCGCACTTCTTCTACACCCAAAGACGTACGCAGCAGGCGGACCCCACAGTTGATGTCAAAGCCCACACCTCCTGGAGAGACGACGCCGTCATCGATCCTCGTGGCCGCCACGCCGCCGACAGGAAAGCCGTAACCCCAGTGCATGTCAGGCATCGCCAACGAGGCCTTAACGATGCCTGGCAAGCAGGCGACGTTGGCAACCTGTTTCAATGCTTCTTGCATGCCCTCCTGGCCCAGCAGACCTTCATCTGCAAAAACGATGCCCGGCACCAGCATGCCAGGCTGGAAGGACTGGGGCAGCCGCCAGCGATAGTCATCGATGCGTTCCAGCCCGAGTAAATGGCCCGTGGTCACGGCATCGCCTCTAAATTACACGTCGAGCACCGCGTGGACGATATACCCATCTGGTACTCGGCGTACTGTGGCGGCATGGTAGGCGACCGCTTTGACGTGGTTTTTCGGCTCGTGGCGGGACTCGTCGAAGCGCTCTCCCCCGCACAGCATTCTTACCATGTATCTCTGATGGTTAATATCCACCTCGCAGGGTTGGAAGTCCCGTAAAAGAAGGTGGGCGGTCTCCCACCGGTAAACCAACTCGTTCAGCCATTCCACGAGGAGGCTGTTCAGGGATTCGGAAACTGCCTCCACCTCCGTCCACTCCCTTATGCGGACCGTCCGCAGGTCCACCATCACCGAGAACATTGCCCGGGCCGCGTTGGCCAAGGCCTGACCGAAATCGACTCCCCCGGCCTCAATGGCAACCTCCGCAGTATGCGGGAGTATGCGGTACAGCCGGCTCACAGGTGCGGGCCGTTCGGTCGTGGAATATCGATCCCCTGATCGATGGACTGCCGTTCGCCATCATCGCGCACCATCGAACCGCGCCCCACACACAGTTGCGTGAAGCGTCCCACAAGCCAGGACCGCCCAGTGCCGCTATTTACGATTCCAGCGTCGTCAAGCGCCGTCGCCGCCCGGACTGGACATCTGCTATCAAAATCGCCGGCGTGATTATTGGCCAGCGAAGCAACGCCCACTCTGCCCACCTGCCTGAATTGGACAGCCGAAGTCTTCGCGGGAAGGTAGACTGACTTCAGAGGAGCATCACTCCATTGCCGCTTGTGGTTGGCGAGCGCGCACCCGAGGTTGATAAGCAGAACATCTCCCTGGGACAGGCCCGGCTGGTGGAGGTCACTCCAGAGGTGCGCCCAGCCCCATTCCGCGATTGCCTCGTTCACCATCCAGCCGAGCATGGCATCCCCTGTAACGGCCATCATGAACGAACGCTTGCGCATCGCTTCTTTTCGCCGACGCCAGCGGGCGCCTAGTGCCTTTCCGGTTTCAGCAACGCACCGATGCTTTCGTAGTCCCATAGCAGAGAGGCTGCTTCCCCGTGGACCAACTCCAGCTCGACACCGCTGACGTGGTTGGCTATCTCTCCTCGTAGGTCCCGACTAAGCGTCTTTTCCCCACATCGCGGACAGGTAGTGTCCTCTTCAGGGAAAAGGAGATCGCACGTGGGACAGTAGCTTCCGGCCAACTCCACCGTAGGGTCGAGAACCAGCCGAAAGACTCGGTGCTCGTTTAAGGCATTGACGGTTTCAGGCAGACCGGTGACGGCGTCTTGCCCCTTCTCGGCACGGACAATCAGCTCCTCGACAATACGTCTTTCTTCGGCCCGCTCCACCTTTTCTGCGTGGGGGACCAATTCTTCGATCATCTCGGCGTCAGAGAGGTGTGACGCGAGGGGGACCTCACCGACAACCAAGGCGTTCAGTTTTGGCGTGAGGTGGTCCTTGAACATGGTCAGGGCTTCCGTTGGCCCACTCAAGAACAGCCTTTTGAATCCATTCGCGTGAGCAAAAGGCTCGAGCTGCTCCGCGACATGTCTCAGATGGCGTTCGGCATGCTCTAGGGCATGACGCTCGTAGCGGGAGGCTGACCAGCCCCCCGCCTTCTGGCGGCCGGGGACATCGGCCTCAAAATGCTCCGCGGCAATCAGTCGGCCTGCGGAGGCAGCCAACAAGCGGGCTTTGTCCTTTTCGACGAAGGCAACCCCGATGGGTTCCAGCTCGTCCAGCAGATCTAGGAGCGGAAGGACATACGCCCCCCGTCCAAACCGCAGATGATTGCCGACAGGACCTGGCAGCCATACCACTTGGAGCACGTCGGCTTCCTCGGAAGACAGGAGCAGCAGACCTTGCCCAATGGGTCGTAGGTCCGGGACCAGCGGCTCCAACCGTTCCTGCTCCTTGCGGAAACCCTTTTGCAGGGCCGTATCCCGCACCTTTTCCGCCGTGGCCTCCAGGCCCAGGGCGACACGTTCTTGCACATCCCGTGGAATCGTCTCTCCGCGCGTGTCCAAGTAAAAAGTGAGAAACGGGTGTGGCGAATTTCTTAGCCGCACGAGATCGTTCAGGAGGCGCGCGTCTGCCATCACGGACGGTACATTCATAGTCAACCTTCTCTCCTCAGGCTTGACACAAGCAGCCCCGGCGAGCGCGGAGCCGTCGCCTCATGTCTGTGATTGATGCTGGCGCCATATCCGTAGGCTACCAATGCCCTGTGAAGCATTCAGTGCTTACAGGGGAGTCCACAGTGA
>JBJKQC010000242.1:0-4583 GCA_046705745.1 Dehalococcoidia bacterium | reverse complement strand
CCGGACGGACGGCTGGTCGAGATTGTCGAGCAGGTGGAGCACTCCTTCATGGTGGGCGTTCAGTTCCACCCGGAGTTTCGCTCGCGGCCCCAGGAGCCGCACCCGCTGTTTCGGGAGTTCATCGGCGCCGCCAAGCAAGTGCTGCGGGAGGGCGGCCAGCACGTCCTGCCGCTGGACCCGGAGGCCGCCGCCGTCGAGCGTGCCCGCATCGAGCGCGAGCGTCTGGCCCAGGCATAGTCGGGCGGGTTACGACACTTCCCAGTGTGGTGACGGCGCTCGGTGTGGCCCATGGTGTCCTCCGACCCGCAAATGATGCGCAAAACACCCGCAACAACCCGCAAAGTACCTGCAACAGACCCGCAAATCATGCGCAAATGACCCGCAACGCGCGTAACGCCGAATCCCTGTGGGCCAGTCCGTGGACTGACGCAGGGGTATTGTGACGTGAAACATCCGCGCAATTTTTTTGGTAAACGGTGAACGGTGAACGGTGAACGGTAAGCCACCGGCAGGCCGGGGTCTGCGACAGTAAGCGGTGAGCAGTGGGGGCCGGGCAGGCAACCGAAGCAGGGCCGAAGCAGGGCCGAAGCAGGGCCGCAGCAAGCGCAGCAGTGAAATCCTTTCCACGTGGCCACGGCTTGCCGCAGGGGCGCCGGGACGCGCGCGATTGGCGAGAACTTTTTCCGCCCCGGCGCTGAGAGGTAGGAGGTAGGCGTCTGGAAAGTACATATGTTCTATTATATCACGAGGATGGCTTCCCACGGAAGGGGTGAACAGTAAGGAGTGAGCGGTGAGCAGGGGGACCAGGTGGACGGCGGGGGCGGGTTGCTGCCCCTCCGCCATAGCGGATGAAAACACGCACCTGGTAAGGGAGGACGTCCCGCAAGGCATAGGTCCCTGGGCCCCGGCCCTTCGACTCGGCTCCGCGATTCGTCTCCGCGATGCGGGGCCTGCGACAGGACAGGCCTTCGCCGGAGTGACGGAGAGGCGCATTCTGTAGCGAATTCAGCCAGCCGGGCTGCGCCCGCGCCACCAAGGAGGGAAAATTGAGGTCGGCGGATGAGCGAACGGAGTGCACGGCAGACGTTAGGGCGCACAGCCGTGCGCCCCTACGGCCACGCCGACGGACGTTATCCCAAGGAGTGTCTGGCCCATCGCGCCCGTGGGGTCTTTCGATTGTCACCCTGAGTCCTCCCGATATGATCGGGACAATCGGGACGATGGGTCCTGTTTTCTCGTGTTACTACAGCACAAACGCACGGGCAGGACAAACGCACGGGCTGCGAGATTCTTCGCCGCGGTCTTCCGCTGACGCGGAAGTGGCTTGCTCAGAATGGCAGTCTTGACGCGGCATGCAGGGTGCGAGAACTGAAAGACCCTGTAATAACGCCATGGGGTACTTGCCAACAGCATGGCGAAGCCTTAGAATGAGGTCTGGTATACAGGGCGCCAGACGGCGCCGCCAACTCTCCTTACAGTACCTTTAATAGTGCGTCCTCTTTGCAAGGGCGCTTCGGAATGAGTCCTTCACGGGAAGGACTGATACTCACCTATCCGGTAGTTTTTCAGGCCCGCTGAGCACAACCACTTCCCGGTCAATGCTGGCCTGCGGCTCATCAAATCAAAGCCGACTCGAAAACGCACCACCTTTCAGCAAGTCAACCAACGACTGCCACGGGCCAAACAGTTCACGACGCCTACACGGCCGGCGCCATCGGTGCGCTGACGCATACCCATACGGAGAACGTTTCAGACATGAACATTGCCGAGCTCGAATCCAAGACGACGGAGGAGCTGGTCGAACTCATCCATGAGACCGGCCTCGGCGACGGGGATACGCCCCAGAGCCTCCGCCGCGACGAAGCCCTCTACCGCCTGCTCAACGGCTATGCCGAGCAGCAAGGCTACCAGCTTGCCACCGGCGTGTTGGAGATCATGCCGGACGGCTACGGCTTTCTGCGCCAGAACGGACGCCGGCCCGGCCAGGGCGACGTCTACGTCTCCCAGTCGCAGGTCCGCCGCTTCAGCCTCCGCACCGGCGACCTCGTCCTGGGGCAGGTGCGGGCGCCCAAGGACTCCGAGCGCTACTTCGGCCTCACCCGCGTCGAGGCCGTCAACGGCGCCGACCCGGAGACCACCCGGCGGCGCTTCAACTTCGAGAACCTCACCCCCATCTTCCCCGACGTCCAGCTCAAGCTGGAGACCACACCCAAGAACCTCGCCACCCGCATGATCGACATCCTCGCCCCTATCGGGCGAGGCCAGCGCGGGCTCATCGTCGCTCCACCCAAGGCCGGCAAGACCACCCTGCTCAAGCAGATCGCCCAGGGCATCACGGACAACTACAAGGACGTGCACCTCATGGTCGCCCTCATCGGCGAGCGGCCCGAGGAGGTGACGGACGTCAAGCGCTCGGTGCTGGGCGAGGTCTACAGCTCCACCTTCGACGAGCCGGTGGAGGACCACTGCCGCGTGGCGGAGCTGTGCCTGGAGCGCGCCAAGCGCCTGGTGGAGGGCGGGCGCGACGTGGTCATCCTGCTGGACAGCATCACGCGGCTCACGCGCGCCTACAACCTGGCCGTCCCCACCAGCGGCCGAACGCTCTCCGGCGGTATCGACCCTGTCGCCCTGTACCCGCCCAAGCGTTTCTTCGGCGCCGCGCGGAACACGGAGGAGGGCGGGAGCCTGACCATACTGGCCGCCTGCCTCGTGGAGACCGGCAGCCGCATGGACGACGTCATTTACGAGGAGTTCAAGGGCACCGGCAACATGGAGCTGCACCTGGACCGCAAGCTGGCCGAGCGCCGGACCTTCCCGGCCATCGACATCCAGCGCAGCGGCACCCGGCGCGAGGAGCTGCTATTGGACGAGCTCACCCTGCGCCAGGTCTACCTCCTGCGCCGCATGAGCAGCATGATCGCCTCGGACACCATGAACCCCTTCGAGGCCACCGAGCGGGTCATCGAGCGCCTCAGCCGCACCAAGAACAACGAGGAGTTCCTGGCGACGCTGACCAAAGAGGTGTAGTGATGAGTGATGAGTGATGAGTGATGGGTGATGGGTAGCAGCGGTCCCGCTCACTCGTCGATGGGCGCGGCTCTCGGCTGGCGCCCGGTCCCTCATAGGCGTTGAGTAAGCCGCGTGGTGGGCCTTCGTTACGAGTGCGACTCCCCAATGCAGGGCATGCATCCCAGGAGTGCAGAGCTCGTTATTTTAAGGCCTATGCCCCTGGCCCCCCGCTCATGACTCTTCACCCATCACTCTTCACTCTCCATCGTCACCGTAGTAGGGACCGAATCAGCCCGCTCAGCAGACGGCTGACTGCGTCGGCGGCGCTGTCCAATTCTTCACGGTTCGCGGCGTCCATGTAGCCCAGCCGCGCCGCAATCTCCGCCTGGGTGTCCAACTCGCTGAGCGACCCCCGCGCCACGTGCAAGAACTGTACGAACTCCTTCTTGGACTGCCTGGCAGCACCCTCAGCGATATTGCTCGGTATGCTTACAGCCGCCCGGCGCATCTGGTCCACCAGCGCGAAGCGCTCCTCCGTCGGAAACCTTCCTGTCGTCCTGTAGACCATCGTTACCAGCTCAACCGCCTGCCTCCAGGCCTCCAGGCGGTTGTGCGGCCGCTCTTCGGCCATGCTTTTCACCTCTATTTTGAGTGATGAGTGAGGTGAGGGGTCGGATACCAGAGGCCACCAGGCTTCAAGGGTCGCTGCAATGGTGGTCGCCAGCGTGAGGCTATCAGGAAGTGCAGAAGCCATGACACCCATCACGCATCACCCATCACGCATCACCCAGGTCGCCGCAATGGTGGTCGCCAGCGTGAGGCTATCAGGAAGTGCAGGAGCCGTGAAACCCATCACTCATCACCTATCACGCATCACCCGAATCACCCAATCGTCGGGCTGCGGATGGCGAATCGCCGTACTTCCGTACCTTGGTTGGCCTAATACGGCGTGGTACTCCTATGGAAACAACCGTTGCCATGCGAGACCGCGGGGGCAGCCTTTTGTTGAACCAAACATGCACAATTAGCCTAATTAATCCTATTGACTCCGCGTTAGGCGTCCCCTATATTCGCATGCGTCTCTTTTGTCAGTACGCGCATGGCGGACGGCTTGCCGGGGCGCGAGAGGCAGGCTGGGGGCGCGGCAAACACCGGCTTCCGTGTTGCCTCAAGCAAAATGACGAAAAGGAGCTCCACAAAAGAGCTGTCTTTTCGTGCTAGGCATGCGTTGACATTCTATGGGCGTAACTGCTAAAAACTGTGGCGGCTTTGGGGCGGAAGGGGGTCTCATGCATACCGATTATGCCTTTCGGTTACCGAGGGACTCCACGCATACGCCGTTCTTGCCGCGCCATCCTTGAAGGGAGGGGCGGCATGAGGTCTTAAAGACGGATTTGGTCTCGAAGTGAGTAGACCCACGATAAGACTGGCCCATAAGGGGGTACGAGGTGAGATTGAAGAGTAGGATTCCGATTATTGGGTTTTTGGCCTTATTGGCCATGATGGCAATGGCCATCATTCCGGCGTTCGCCGCCACCGGACAGACGCTGACGATCACCGTGACTGGGTCGTCA